>DATHWC010000406.1:0-4424 GCA_035460985.1 Lunatimonas sp. | reverse complement strand
ACATAAAGGATCTATGGGAGCAGCTGGTGGGCGTTCTCAATTTAAATCAAAGTGTAACGGTTGGGACAATGGCCTTGGAGATGTGGTAGAAATGATGTTGGGCAACCGAGGGATTTTTGTAGATGAAAAAGGGGAAATAGGCTGTTCTTTTGCCACTACCACCTATGAAGTGCCGGATGTTTTGATGGAAATTGGCGCAAATCCATTTGGATTTGATAAGGGTACCCCATCTTTTTTTACCGATCGCTCACGGGTATCAATTACCTTTGAAGAAGCCCCCAAATATGGTATTCTCTTCTCCAAAAAATCTGACCAAAAAGAATCTATTGAAAAGGCATTTCAAAACAGAAGAAATACTCATTTCAAAGAACTCCTGGAAATAAATAAAGCCATACAGAAATCTCATAATGAATATGGTCAAAAAGAAGATGATACAGTATTTTGGTGGAGTATATCCGCCTATTTTAATAAACAGGTAGTTATTAATACTATCTATTGCATTGATAAGTTTAAGCTGTATAAGACCGGTATCTTTGATGATAAAACAGGTGGCCTTTCATCTTTGGTTGAGCATATTATCCCGTTATTCTCTAGAATAGGCAATTCAATTCTTGGTCTGCCTTTAGGACTCCCAGGACTTGCCGCGGGGGCATTGTGGAAAACAATTTTTAATATATCCGATGCAGAAGTCGCCGCAGATGATTTATCCATATTTTTAGAAGGATCAAGCCGTACACGTGCCAATATTCTTACTTTTCGAAACGAGGATGTAATGCTATCCAGCATTCAAAATTTTAGACCTGGCCAACTTAATTTCCAGTCAAATATTCAACAGGCTACTATTAGTGGGGAAATAAATGTTTTTGTCACTTCCAGCTTTCCCGGATTAGTATTATCAAATTTACCATTTATTTCGGGAGGAGCAGCAGCTGGATCACTCCTATTTGGAACGGCGGGAGCTGTGTTAGGGGCTTTCCTTGCAGTAACTAAAAACGAAAACGATATAAAATATACTAATCCAATAGGAAGTAGCGCAGAAACTGATGGACCCAGTTGGTGGACTGGTTATTGGGCATTGCCTATGGCTGTCCAGCATGAAAATGCCGCCATCATAGCCTATGATTATCATTGGACACAAAAGCGGCTGACAGATGTGGGCTCCCATGCTTGGTTTCCAAAAAATGCTTTCGATGCTGTGGAGGAAAATAGAAGGTCAGCTTATCGAGATGAAATTTTTTTTCTTTGGGATATCACCGATATTGGGCCAAAGGGTTTTTGGATATTCGGAAAAAAAACTCACCAAGAAAACTTAGAAAACCATGATGAGAATTTAGAAGCATATATAGGTGTTTTTTCTAATCAACGTCCTGAATTTTTGAATAAGGATCATGATTTTTACAAGCATCAAATTGAGGAAAAGCAACTTCAGGAAATTTATGAAGATTATTTCGAAAACAAAGACTATTATGCCGACGGGAAAAATATCTGGATTATGCAAGTGGGTAATAAAAAGGAGTATGGAAGCTTTGAAAATTTCAAAAATCGGGTAAGTCAGGCTAAAATTGAATTGGATGATGTTGGCACCATAGAATGTGCTTATCATATTCCGAAACCTAATGGAAGAAGCGAAAAGCTTTTCCTAAAATATGGAGCAGAATGCAAAATAAATGACAAGCCCTTTGATGTAGATTTCTACCCCAGATTTGAAAACCCTTATATCCGGGGAGGCAGGGTAGAATGGGGCCAGCGCGACTATATAATTGAGCATCAAGGAAAATGCCTATATCATCAATTTAACGATTTGAAAACCGTTTTTCGATCAGAAAAAAGTGCTGAAATATCTAATGAGCCTGATAAAATACTGGCCTTTGTCATTTATATCCATACCGATGATGAAGATATGGACCTCTTTAGTGTTTGCAAGGCCACCTTGAAGTCGGGAGATGACGTGCTTGCTTTGGATGAAGTGGTAGCTGCCGGTCACGTAGATGAGCACACCCAGCATGATTCAGAATTTATTTTCCTTTCTGATACCGGCACCCTAAGTCCCGACTTGACTATTGAACTCAAGCATCCAGCTATTGAGGGTGGAGATTACACACCAGCCTGGAAGATGTCATTCCAGTTAAAGGCACTCATGGGAGATCACCGCCTGTATAATTGCACGTTGAATGTTTCCTCCAGCCAATTTAGGGGCAAACAACGAAACAATATCTTACCTTTTGTAGTAGATGTATCCCGCTGGAGAACCTGGCAACGTACCATTGGGGATTTTGATTTAGATTTTTGGCAAAGTGCCGTTCAACCTGGATTTAGAAGGTATTATTTTGACTATGTGGATATCATATCGATCAATAAGGATAATGATCTTCTCCAACATAGTCGTTTGGCAACGTCTCCAGCCAAAGCAAGTCCTTGGAAAACCATTGGAATAACTGGTCAAGCTTTAAAATTTAATCAATCATATTCTATATACAGTATATCTTTGCAACCAGGAAATCTGTTTGTATTTGCAATTAACAATGGGAAATTGTTTTATTGCCATTATCAGCAAGGAGGCGAAATAAGTGAGAGTAGATGGATTCAATTAAAGCCAACAACTATTCCCACTTTCCTTGGAATTCCTATCCCAGGTGCAGAGCCCATAGCCGTGCCTATGACTTCTAATAGCAATGTGTTTGCCGTACTCGAATCTAATTTCCAGTCCGCAATTAATTTGTATATCTCAGCTATTGATGGAGACTTTTACTTTTTGGAAAATTGGAATCCAGCTAATGAGTTCTATCCTAGTATTAACTCTTATTGGAACAAAATTAAAATCGGCGGTCTTTTTACACCGGATTTCACGAAGCCTTTTAAAGTAAGTGCAGATCATTTGTTTACTTTGGATGATAAGAAAAGGCTTTGGGTAGCTAAACTCAATCCAGGCCAATTCGAATATACTCCAGCTTGGACCAAATTAACAGATGATTCTTTCACTATAAATGATTTTGAAATTGCCCACGAAAGGAATTTTATATTCTTGTTGTTAAATGTAAATCGTGGAGAAATTTGGGCTGCAAAGTTTACAACAACCAGTCAACCTGTTGTTTGGGAACGAGTTGGCAGATTAGTTAGTTTTCTGACATACATAGAATCTAAAATTACTTGGACGATTCCCAGGCCCGGCCATCTGGATATTTTTGCTATCAATAAAGCGGATGGTAAAATTTATACTACTTATTGGGTGGAAGACAAAGGTTGGGAAACAGATCATAATTGGTATTTACTGGAGTCCGAAAGCCAATCATTTTCACCCTGCCCCAGAAACAAAATAGTAGCCCTAAGTCGCATCAGAAACCAGGTAGAAATATTTGCTCAGGGGTCAGATAACATACTTTGGAAAACATGGTGGACTTAGCCATTTCCTAGCCAGTGAATAGTTAGGGGAGAATTTTTATCCAATTTGAAGAGAAATTTCGGGTTCTTATTCCTCCATAAAATTTCCCTTTTTTACAATATTATTCACTCTCTTGTCATTATTTTTACTATAAATCAATCCTTCAACTTAACAAAAAAGGCCACGACTACCGATCAAAGCCGCGAATTTATTTAGGAATACTTTTCCGCAATGTCCAAAGACAAATCCGACTCCACCATTGATAAATATGTTTCGGACGAGCACTTAAAAAGCCATATTATCATATTCGAAACAGGGCTGCCCAATTACCAGTTTATTGCGCAGGATATCGTTGCCGAAGGTAATAAAGTAACTGTTCGGTTCCTGTGACAAGCAGAACATAAAGGGGAGCTTTTCGGCCAGTCTCCGACTGGGAGGAAGGTTGATTTTGATGGAATAATCATCTATGAATTGAAAGAATATAAAATCATCAACCATTGGGTTCAGGCAGATTCAGTCGCACTGATGCAGCAAATAAGCGGTATGGTGGAGGCGAATAGTAATTAATTGGGACGGGTATTATAGGTGATCGGAGACCGGAGACCGGAGACGGAAGCTGGAAGACCGAAGTCCGTATACTTTCCCTACACCAACTGCATTATTTTTTAAGGTATGGAAAATAGAAATTCCAGTAAATATTTTGACAATTGGCAGGACCTGGTGTTCACAGGCGGATTCTACGATCAGGCCCACTTTATCAGGGATTTCTGCCACTTCACAGGCAAAATGGGGTGCGTCTTGTCTCAACGACTTTGCCCCGCCGCCGCTCGTATATGCTTCGCTGTGTCGGAATAGTGCCGCATACGGATAACTTTTCCATGCTCATCAAAGGTCCACACATGCACTTCTTCATCCCGGAAATGACCTCCGGTGGCGGGAACGTCGGCTTCAAATACAATTTCAGCAGCTACCTGGTTTTCGCTTGCCATGATTGAAAGCACCTGAAAGTCTTTGATATCAAATCCACCGACAATCTTAAAGAATT
>DATHWC010000405.1:0-3976 GCA_035460985.1 Lunatimonas sp. | reverse complement strand
AATACCTGCGTGGAGTTTTGAAAGTGTAGAATTCTTAAAAAATTAGAAAAGTCATCCTCCATTGCTTTAAATCGTTTATTTTGATTGTTTTGGTCAATCAACCTTTTTTATTCCAACCGGACCTATTGGGTCTTAATTTTTTTGTATAAATTGTCCCAACAATGGACCCAATAAAACTTAGATTTCTTTTAAAAAACATAGTGGAAAGAAATGATGAACGTTCTTTTTCCCTGTTTTTTGATCATTACAATACCCGACTGATCAGGTTGTCCCTGCTATTTGTTCCCAGGTTTGATCAGGCGGAGGAGGTAATTGCAGAGGATTTTCTCAAATTGCTTCGTAAAAAGAAATCCCTATTGGAAATTCAAAATTTTGAAGGATACCTTTTTAAAATGGTCAAACATGAGTCATTGACGTATGTTAAATCCAAAAAAAATCGGGATTCTGGAAACGTGCTGGTAGATAATATTCAGGATTACCTCGTAATTGATCAGAATGATCCTGAAAAAAGAATGATCAATTCCGATTTGGGCCTTTTACTTCATCGGGTCATCGAACAGCTACCCCCCAAAAGAGGGCTTGTTTTTAAAATGGTCAAGGATGAGCATATGTCCTACAAAGAAGTAGGAGAAATCCTTGAAATTTCCGAGCGAACTGTAGAAGTCCACCTAAAGTTAGCCATAAAGGATTTACGGAAAGCACTTAGTCATTATAACAAAGAAAATGAGGGAGTCATACCTCTCTTTAGTCAACGGTATTTATAAAAGTTAATGTGGCTTTCTAGAAGTATTCGATAAAAATGGCGAAATTTAAAAACTGATATTTTATTTAATTGGACGGTAGGAACACATAATTTTAATTTTTTTTTGCGGCTAAAAATTTTCTCCATCGAAACAATCTTTCTTATCTGAAAAATTTCACATGTGGTTCACATTGCATTTATACTTTTTTTTTGATAAAATTTAATTTTTGTTTACGGGTTTTTTCCGAATTCAATGTCTTTAGTATAAAGTCTAGCAAATTGATGGAGGATCAAAAAGACATAGATAGTAAGATTATAAAGGTTTTAAAAGGTACCGCATCCGAAGAGGAATCCAAATCGGTCGACCGTTGGATTCAGTTTTCTAAAGCAAATGCATTTCAATTCCAAAATTTGAAGTTGATATGGGAGGAGCCTACACCGGATTCTAGGTTAATCGGTCATGAAGAACAGAAGAACAGAATCTGGGACTCCCACGCTTCCGAAATTCGTCTTCCCAAACAAATACCAGTCGTACCCATGTACAGAAGGACCTGGTTAAGAATAGCGATAGTACTGGCTATCATGTTATTTCCTGTCTACTCCCTGTATTTCCAAAAAGGGGAAATTGCGTCGAATGAAACCCCAGAGGTAAAAACCATCACCAAATCCAACCCTACCGGACAAAAATCCTTGATACAGCTTCCTGATGGTTCAAAAGTGTGGTTGAACTCGGAAAGCAGGATCAGTTATCAGGAACAGTTTTCTGATTCCATCCGATCCGTTAGCCTAGTGGGTGAAGCTTTTTTTGATGTGGTAAAAGATACTTTGAGACCCTTTGTCGTGGACTTGGAATCGCTTTCGGTTATTGTATTGGGGACCGAGTTTAATGTCAGTGCCTTCGAGGGCGACAAGGATTTGAGGGTTACCCTGGTGGAAGGATCAGTTGAGGTTTCTAACAATGGTTTAAATCTAATTCTAACACCTGGCACCGGTCTTAGATACTCAAAGGAAAAACATGACTACAGTGAATTTTCCAAAAAAGACAATCCGGAGTTGTTTTATAAAACCACAGAATGGAGAAACGGAAAGCTTATTTTTGACGGGGGGAATTTCGAGGATTTCGTCAGGGAAATAAAACGATGGTATGGAGTACAAGTGTATGTAAAAGGTATTCCCAATTCTGGTTGGAATATTCGGGCTGCATTTGAAAATGAGTTGCTAACCAATGTCATGGACGCCGTTTCATACAACAAAGGTTTTAGCTATAAATTGAAAGATAAAGAATTGACAATCATGTTTAACTAAAATTATTGCCTATAGAAAATTAAAAAACACCGTATTGATCCGCCAATCAATACGGTGGCATTCAGTTGTATTGCATGTTAACACAATAAACCTCGTAAAATTATGAAAAAAAGAGTACTAAAGCTACTACTCATGGGGGTAACCTATACCTTTATCGGCTTTGTTTTCCAGCTACTTTTCATCTCCATGTTATGGGCGACGGAAACCAATGCGCAGCGTGTAAAAAACATCAAAGATGTGATAGTCCAGGTTGAAATCCAGGATAAAACTCTCCGGCAAACGTTCGGCATCTTGGAGCGTCAATCGCCCTTTACTTTTGTCTATGACAAAAAAGACCCATTCTTAACCCAAAAATTCAATATAGAAAAGCAGACGCTTTCAATAGAAGATGTACTGGTTGCAATAGCTAGGGAAAATAAACTTAAGTTCAAACAGGTTAATAACACGATTACAGTAAGTAAACCGGCTATCTATCAAGATCAAGAGATAGAAGTTGTGGAGACATTCAATCCCGTAACTGGAAAAGTGGTGGATGAGAATGGCAATCCGATGCCGGGCGCAACACTATTAGTTAAGGGTACAAATATTGGAACAGTGACCGATTTGGAAGGTAACTTCTCAATCGAAGTTCCAGATGGTGGGGTTCTAGTTTTTTCTTTCATAGGATATACTCGGAAAGAAGTAATTGTGGGTAGCCAAACAACTATAAATGTTACTCTTGAACCGGATATGAGTTCCTTGGAGGAAGTAATTATAATCGGATATGGCGAGAAAAGCCGTAAGTTGATGACAGAATCTATTGGAACAGTCGGTTCCAAAGAAATCAATCAATTGCCTGTGGCATCAGTCGATCAGGCCATTCAGGGGCGGATTTCCGGCGTTCAGGTGACGAGTGTGGATGGTACACCCGGCGCACCGGTGGCCATTCGTATCAGGGGTGTGGGCACCGTAGGAAATACACAGCCCTTATTTGTAATCGACGGCGTGCCTGTGGGAAATAACAGTTCTTCTACAACTAACCCATTATCTACAATTAATCCTGCGGATATAGAAAGTGTTTCCGTCTTGAAAGATGCCTCGGCTGCTGCGGTATATGGGGTAAGGGCCGCTAATGGAGTTGTATTGATCACTACCAAAAGAGGAAAGGCAGGTAAGCCAACCATCAATGTCGACAGTTATTATGGGGTCCAGCAAATCCCAAGATTCAACGAATTCAATCCAATGGATGAATATTTAAGTCTGACTCAGGATGCGTACGATAATTTCAACGCCCAGAATAATCTGGCTCCCGGCAATCCTAATTTTCAGTTTTTACACCCTGATTTGCAGGCAGGTAGTCCTATACGTGATAGAAACAATGCCTTGGCTTGGAGAGATGCTGCTTTAAATCAAGGTGCGCCAATACAGAATCACAACGCCAGCGTCTCCGGAGGTGGAGAGGGTTACAATTATTTTGTTTCCGGTGGGTATTTCAGCCAACAGGCTACTGTAAGAAGGTGGGATTTGGACCGGTATACCTTTCGGGCCAACTCCGATTTTCAAGTTAATAAACGTGTTCGGGTTGGTCAGACATTTACCGTTTCTTACCAGCAGATCGAAAGGGGAATGAATGGTGGTGGCGATGGTTTTCTTTTGCAAAATGCTTCCACGATGCCTCCTTTTTTTAATATCTATGAAGACCCCAACAATCCCATTCCAGGTAATCGCTATGGATACGATGGAAATGCGGATTTGGGAGGGTTAACCATCGGAAATCAAGTAGGTATCAATGAGATTGTGGATAACCATAACCAGACTACTAGAATGCTCGGCAGTATTTATGGTGAGGTGGATATTGTTACTGGGTTGACATTTAGATCCGTCGCCTCAGTTGATTTGGTAAATACCAGAAACACTTCTTGGCGTCCCGAATATTTAGTAGCGGAAATG
>DATHWC010000404.1:0-10034 GCA_035460985.1 Lunatimonas sp. | reverse complement strand
TTAAAGGCGGCCTAAATCAGGATTTAGATTCCCACAAAATTAAATTTCTTTACGTTTCCAATGCAGTTTTGGAAGATATCAACCAAAAGCTATAAAATTAATACCACTTTTTGAATTTGTGAAATTACGTGTCAGTTTCTTTGGATTCTATCCGAATCTTTTGAGTACCAATTCTGTCACAACTTCACCGATAGACAATGAACTTGTTGCTGCAGGGGAAGGGGCGTTAAGGACATGGATGCAACGTTTATTTTCAGTGATGGCAAAATCATCCAGCAAACCACCATCCCTGTCACATGCTTGGGCACGAACACCTGCACCTCCCGGAATCAAATCTGAAGACTGAACCTCCGGAATCAATTGCTGAAGGGCTTTTGTAAAGGCATGTTTTGAAAAGGACCTATAATATTCTCCAATACCCGTTTTCCAATATTTTGCAGCTACCTTTTGAAAACCAGGCCAAGTAACAGCATCCATAAATTCACGATAATTGAAATCCGATTTTTTATAGCCCTCCTTTTTAAATGCCAATACTGCGTTGGGGCCGGCTTCAACTCCCCCCTTTGCCATACGGGTAAAATGAACCCCCAGAAATGGAAAATTAGGATCAGGAACAGGATAAATCAGGTTGTTGACAAGGTATTCCCGGTCTTTTTTTAATTTATAATATTCTCCACGGAACGGAATAATCCGGATGTCTATCGGTTTTTTTTCCTGCATTTCGGCTATCTTGTCCGCATACAAACCGGCACAGTTTACAAGCAACCTAGTATCAACAGGATCTTTAGTCGTCGTTACGGTAGAGACGGCACCTTCTGAAACGATATCCAATACTTCGCAGCCCAAAAACAGTTGCCCACCAAGTTCTAGAAATTTGTTGGCAAAGGTTTCTGACACTTTTTTGTAATCCACGATGCCCGTTTGAGGTACATGGAGCGCTGCTACACCGGTACAATATGGTTCATACTCTTTCAATTCGTTTATTGAAATGGCCCTGCTACCCTGAAGCCCATTTTCCAACCCCCTTTCCAGCAATTTATTTAAAAGAGGGATTTGGTCATCTTTTGTAGCGACGACTACTTTGCCAGTGATTTCATACGGAACGCCTTCCTCTTCACAAAAATCAATCAGCATCTGATATCCTCGAATACAGTTCTTCGCCTTGAGACTACCAGGTTTATAGTATAGGCCAGAATGTATCACACCGCTGTTGTTTCCTGTTTGGTGCTTCGCAACCTGTTTTTCCTTTTCAATGATGGCCACTTTCAAATGTGGCTTTCTCTTTAGAATGGTTAGCCCGGTTGCTAATCCTACGATTCCGCCACCAATAATGGCTATGTCAAATGTCATATAGGGTTAATTTGTCTGTAAATATACATGGATCACCAAAAAGAAGATGACGGTTTTTGAATAATATTCCTTTGCTACCATTCTTCAGATCTGCCTGTATCTTCTATATCAGAGTCTATACGAAAAATAGATTCGATTTGTATGTCGATTTCCGGGCTATATTTTAATTCTCCCTGCATCAGGAAATCATTTACCTTCAGGAGGTTATCGTAGGTGCAATCTGCCACATGCATAGGTACTTTATAGACTCTTGGATCATTTTTAGAAAATGGGAGGTCCCCTTTACCACCAAAAAAATAAGGCCAAAGCGTAAGCGAACAGGATATGGCAATTCGGTCTATTCTATTTGCATCGATATAGCTGTTTACCCTTTCCCGAATAGATGTGAAAAATTCCATCGTTTCCGCTAGGCGTACCCTAGACCCAGCCCTTGATTTTCCTTTGGTCTTTAAGTACTTAATCTGGCTTTTCCCCTGTTTTTTTCTTACCATATATGCACGGAATACCTTGTGATCTATGTTTTCACCGTTTTCAAAATACCCCACTGCTGCCAACCCTGATTCTATCAGGATGATAATATGTTGATACAGTATATTTTCCTGATGAATGGGGCGATAGGGGAAGGCGACCTGAATGGGCAGTCTGACAAACAGCCGTTCTCCTCCTGGAAGGGTATATTCGATCTGATGCTTTTCAGGTTGATATTCTTCCTTCCAGCCATCTATTCCCTTCTGATCTAAAAGCGCAATACATTGGGACTCTTTTATTAGACGATGTTTCACAGTTATTTTGATCTATGCAGTTTTTAATGCTGCCCATGCGATCAGTCATTAAGATATTCCACTGAAATTTTGAGTAAGGGTCGTAGGGAGATCGATTAGACGAATTGCCACCTACAGCTCCCAAAATTAAGGGGATATTTTCGTTTCTCTTACTTTATTTAAAATAGATTTTTAGTACGTCTCCCTTACATCGTACTTAATTCCGAATGGGAAGAAATGAAAAAAATCAACGGTTCTTGATTTTGGGTGCAATGGAGTACAAGTTATAGACGGGCTTTGTATGGGGTAGCTTTGGAAGCAATTTTTCTTTTTAACGAATAATCCATAGATTTAAAAATCCGAATTCTTTAAACCCCAAAATTATGAAAATCGCCATGCTTGGCTCGGGATTCATCGCCCGATTTTATGCCGATACGTTACATGACCAAAGGAGAAAGGATAGAATTCATTTGGTTTATTCCCGCGATGAAAACAATGCTAAACGCTTTGCGGATGATTACGGATTAAAAGTATTTACAACTGATATGGAAGAGGCAATTAACCATCCTGACACCGAGGTGGTTCTGATTTCTCTTCCCAACCATCTTCACGAGGCTGCTGTCTTGGCATGTGCAAAAGCAAAAGTTCCTGTTCTGTGTACAAAACCCCTCGGAAGAAACGCCCAAGAAGCCAAACGCATGCTTGAAGCTGTGGAGAAAGCTGGGATTTTTGCCGGATATCTGGAGGACTTATGCTATACACCCAAGTTTTTGAAATCTATGAAGAGCATTCAGGGGGGAAGTTTGGGCAGAATTCTCTGGACCAAATCCCGGGAGGCGCATCCTGGGCCTCACAGCGATTGGTTTTGGGATAAAGAAAAGTCGGGTGGTGGAGCCATAATTGATCTGGGCTGCCACTGCGTCGAAATAGGCAGGAATTTTATCGGCAAACATGTTAAACCTTTAGAAGTGATGTGCTGGGCGGATACACAGGTGCACCCAATTGATGCGGAGGACCATGCTGTTGGCCTGGTGCGATATGCGTCGGGAGCCATTGGTCAGTTTGAGGTGAGCTGGACATTTAGGGGAGGTATGGATCTTAGAGACGAAGTCATGGGTACAGAAGGCACGATATGGCTGAATAGTTTTTTGCGGACCGGTTTCGAAATGTTCACCACCGGCAAAGGAGATGGTTATATCGCTGAAAAAGCCGAAAGCAATTCCGGTTGGCTATTCCCGGTAGGAGATGAATCCAACGAACTGGGGTATCCGCATATGTTCACGGATATGTTTGACGCCATGGAAACAGGCAGGGAGCCGTTAGAAACATTTTATGACGGATACGTGGTAAATGCTATTTTGGATGCTGCTTTTCTCTCGGCACGCACCAAGCAGTGGGAGCCTGTAGCCTTGGATATTTGGAGAGGGGAAGAAGTGACGGAGCACGCGGCGACTGTTCAGGAATATGATAGTGATCACCTATTAATAAAGAAAGAAATTCTTCCAAATGGTGACGTGAAGTTGATTTTAAAAAACAAAAAAACTGGGGCACTAAGCCAAGTAGTTAACTGATTTATCTGCAATCTAAAGACATTTTGAAAGATTACAATCTGTAATAAGTATCGTCTTAATACTTTATTGTACCGTTCAAAACCGAAAAAAGCTGAAAAAATAATAAGTCTCAATCCCCTAAATGAAATTAAACACCTTGCAGGCAAAAATCAGATTGGATGGTTTGAAGAAATGTTTACTTTCTTTCTCTTGATTGTCACTCAACGTCAATTTCGCGAGATTCAATGATGTTGAAAGCATTCCAAAAATCCTCCTTTTTTCCAAACCAAAATAAAATTTTCAGGTATCCGTATGCGTGTTTTTTTTTTAGTTTTAGGTATTTGTATAGGCAGCAATTTCGTGTATGCCCAAAAAATAAACCATAACTACCAATTGCCAATAAAAAAGTCTTCGTCAGCGATAATTATTGATGGCATTATGGATGAGCAGGGTTGGCTGGATGCTGCAGTTGCTGAGGACTTCTATATGATCCTTCCCATGGACACCAGTTATTCCCAAGTATCCACGGAAGTCCGAATGACCTATGACGATGACAATTTATATTTGTTGGTTGTCAATCACCATGCTGTTCCAGGACCTTACTATGTTGAATCGCTTCGGCGGGACTTTGCCTTTGGCAAAAATGACAATTTCCTGCTCTTCATGGACCCTTTCGATGACCAGACTAATGGATTTAGTTTTGGAGCAAATGCCGCTGGGGCGCAATGGGATGGGTTAATGTATGAAGGGGGAAAGGTGGACCTAAGCTGGGATAATAAGTGGGTATCTAAAGTAACCAACTACGACGATAAATGGATATTTGAGGCGGCTATACCATTCAAAAGTATTCGGTACAAAAAAGGGATTAGGGAATGGGGTATTAATTTTAGTAGGCTGGACCTGAAAACTACAGAAAAATCATCTTGGGCACCTGTTCCCCGCCAATTCCCTTCAGCGTCCTTGGCTTATACAGGAATCTTGGTTTGGGACAACCCACCCCCAGAACCGGGTGCAAACATATCCGTAATTCCCTATGTGATGGGAGGATCTGTAAACAATTTTGAAGGGGATTCGAAGCCATCCTATCAAAACAGAGTTGGTATGGACGCGAAAATAGCCGTAAGCTCCTCTCTTAACTTGGATTTAACCGTAAACCCCGATTTCTCTCAAGTAGAAGTAGATAGGCAACTGACCAACCTTGACCGGTTTGAGCTTTTTTTTCCAGAGAGGAGACAGTTTTTTCTGGAAAATGGAGACCTTTTTGCCAATTTTGGATATGAGAATATTCGCCCCTTTTTCTCGAGAAGGATAGGGTTGGATGCACCAATACAATTTGGTGCCCGACTTAGTGGCAAAATCAACAAGGATTGGCGAATTGGTGCCATGAATATGCAGACAGGAGCAGTTGATAAAACTGGTCTTCCCTCCCAAAACTTCAGTGTGCTTTCGCTTCAGCGACGTGTATCACAGCGATCTAACGTTGCCGCCATTTTTATCAATAAAGCAGCATTTGATATCGGATCCCCAACCGAACCGGTCGGAACCCAAGCGAACCAATACAACCGTAACCTGGGATTCGAATATAATCTAGCTTCGTCTAACAATATGTGGACGGGAAAGGCTATGGTACTAAAGTCCTTCAGTCCTGGAGAAACCGGAAATGGCATGGTCCATGCCGCGAATCTCCGTTATTCCAGTGGTTCATTGACAGCCGAATGGAGGCATGACTACGTCTCTCCCGATTACACCGCAGAGGTAGGATTTGTGCCCCGGGTGGGTTTTTATAGGGTCAATCCCAGCATGGCTTATCTCTTTTTCCCAAAAAGCAAAAAGATCCTCAGGCATGGTCCAACGGCAAACGTATCCCTGTTTTATAATATGGACCTAGAGCAAACGGATAATATTACGATGTTGGGATATACAATGAGATTTAGAAGTCAGAGCGATTTGACAGTCTTTGGAGGCTTTAACCGGATTATGCTTCAGGCCCCATTTGACCCAACGAATTTCAGCGGAAATACATTAGATGCATTCACGAATCACAATTGGTATAATTATGGGGTAGAGTATATATCCAAGCCGCAGAGTTTGTTTACCTATTCCATGTCATCCCAATATGGGGGATACTATGCAGATGGCAACAGGTTTAACTTGATGGGTGAAGTGGGGTATCGGTTTCAGCCCTATGTAGGGATAAATATGGCTGCAAATTACAACGATATACTACTTCCCGCACCTTGGTTCCGAACCAGGTTTTGGCTGGTAGGCCCCAGATTGGATGTGACCCTTACCAATACTGTATTTCTGACAGCTTTTGTCCAATATAATGAGCAGATCGACAATATCAATCTCAATACCCGCTTCCAATGGAGGTTTAAGCCTGCTTCGGATTTGTTTCTTGTCTTTACGGACAACTATTTGCCCGCTCCCTTCTATGTAAAAGACCGATCAATTGCTTTAAAATTCACATACTGGTGGACCATGTAGGATGATACTAATCAGAGGTTTATTTCCAATCTTTTAACCCCAATAGTTTCTCTCCTAAAGGTGTAAGTTCCGCCCTTTGGTACTTTTCCTTTTCCCAGTTTCTGGGGTCTCCGGGAAAGGCAAATCCCTCCGGAGGGTTTCTTTCCTGCCAGGACTTGATGCGCCACTGCCGAAGTTCTTCATTTTCCGGTTCGGCGGGCATCATGGAAATATACAGTGCCATTCGGACTTTATTCTTGGAATTGTTTGGCCGTATTCCATGGGGGAGTTTGCTGTTGAAAACTAATAAATCTCCGGCATTCAATTTTACCTTGCAAACGTCAAACCCCGTAATGTCCGGTTGAAACTTGTTTCTATCTACAGGTTGAGTTTTTTTCCATTCATCGTATGTTCTGAATAATTCCGGCACACATTGAAATCCACCAACCTCCACGTCTGTCTGATCGTTTAGTGCTACCAATCCCTGGACGTTTTGGGGGTCGGTATCTGGGTCGTAATCCCAGTGAATAAAGCCATTAAACTCAAAGCCCGGCCTAGTCGGTAAATTTAAATTGGCGCGGTCTATTGTTACCCACAGTTCTTCGATACCCCAAATGTCGCTGAAAACCTCATGTACTTTAGGAAATTGGCGGATATCCCACATATATTGGTGGTGGTAAATTTCCACCATACCGCTATTCTGTAGTTCCTTCATTTTCATTTCCGCACGGTCTGGCGTATACCAGGTGGACGGATCGTTGGGGTCTTTTTCCTCAAACTCCCACAACAAACTTGCCATGCGATTTGTGTACTCTCTGGGAACGGCATTATTTATCACAACAAACCCATTGTTTTTCCAAAAATCCCAATCGTCGTCTGTAAGAACTTTTAACGGACGGCCGTTGGAGCGATCATTAAGCCTGATTTTACTTGATGTGGCCGTGGATGGGTTTCCGGGAATCTCTTTATGATATGTATTTGCAGCCATAATCCAGTTATTTTTAGATTGGGTTTTTGATTACCATGTTAATTTAACCATTTTTGGCAAATAAACCAGAAACTTGTAAGCCATGTGGGGAAATATCTTGTTATATACCCACTGGAATAAATAAATTTTATCAATCAGAAAATTTGTTTTAGTTTGGTCACCAAAATAAAAACCAATGGAGTTAGTAAAAAAACTGATAACTACCTATTACTGTATTTTTGCACTCGCGTTTTTTTCCGGCACTGCCGGGGCACAGACTTCGTCAGAAATTTTCCACAGCCTTAAAAAATTGAAGGAAACAAAGAGAGTTTTGTATCTGGCAGCCCACCCAGACGATGAAAACACACGCCTGATTGGTTACTTGGCTAATGGTGAGCATGCTGAAGTGGCCTATCTGTCACTGACTAGGGGAGATGGTGGACAAAATTTGATTGGCAAAGAATTAGGTATAGAACTTGGAATGATCCGGACGCAGGAACTTATACGGGCTAGGGAGACCGACGGGGGGCGGCAGTTTTTTTCAAGAGCTATTGATTTTGGATTTAGTAAGCATCCTGATGAGACGCTAAATAATTGGGATAGGGAAAAACTTTTGGCTGATGTGGTGTGGATTATCCGTAAGTTCCAACCTGATATTATGATCAACCGGTTTAATGATGAGCCTGGTACCACGCATGGTCATCATACCACTTCTGCAATCCTTTCCCTTGAAGCCTTTGAAAAAGCCGCGGACCCAAATGTCTTCCCTGATCAACTACAATGGGTAGAACCCTGGCAGGCGAAAAGGGTGTTTTGGAATGCCTACAACTGGGGTGGCCAATATGAACCCAAAGAGGGGAAACTTTATCACCGATTTGACGTCGGTGATCTGAATCCATTGTTGGGTAGGACCTATTCTAAAATTGCCGCTGACAGTAGAACCATGCACAAGTCCCAGGGATTTGGCTCTACAGCACAACTCGGTGAAAGTAGTGACTTCATGGAACTAGTGAAAGGGGATGTATTTTCGAAAGGTCCCTTCGACGGGGTAGCTAATCGATGGCAAAGCATTCCTCAAGGCAAGGGCATTGCCCAAGCCATAGATTTGGCCATGAAGAATTTCGATTTTATAAAGCCCGAAAATAATATAAAATCACTACTTGAAATAAGAAAGAAGCTTCATGGATTGCCTTCGGACCTTGCATGGATTAAGGAGAAACAAGAAGGAATAGATCTGCTGGTGCTACAGTCCTTGGGTTTTGCTGCCGAATTCATGTCTGGAAAGGAATTGTCTTTCCCAACAGATGAATCCCGTGCAAAATTAACATTAAATAATTCCAGCACCATTCCAATCGAGCTGCATACCTTCACGGTTTTGGATCAATCCATTTCACTGCAAACCCCCTTGGTGGAAAATCAGCCGCATTCCCAAGAGGTTTCGATAAAACTTCCACGAAATTTCCCCATTTCCCAGCCCTATTGGATGGAACAGCGTCCATTGGACAACCTTTTTCAAATTGAGGACCGACTTAGGATTGGAAAGCCTTTTAATGATCCCGCGGTGATAGGCAAACTGGCATTTAGCATACAAGGCCAAAAATTTGAACGGGATGTAGCGTTAAAATACAAATACAATGACCAAGTCGATGGTGAAATCGTACAACCGTTTACCATTGTGCCTCAAGCATCGATAAGTATAAATAAGGAAAACGTATTTTTGCTGAATGGAGAGTCCGATGAGATTAATGTAGAAGTCAGTTTTCAAAAGGAGCTGCTGGAAGGAGAACTGATTTTTGAGGGTATACGGGAATCAGCAGTAGAAATCCTCTCCAGAATAGAGGAACTTGAAAAAAAGCGAGTGACCTATACGGTACGACTAAGTCCAGATAATGACGAGGAAAAGCGTATTATTGGAGTGAAATATACCACATCTGATGGGCAGATATTTGAAACGGGACAACGAAGAATTACCTATAAACATATACCAAATTTAACGTATTTCCCGCCAGCTGAATTCAACCTAATTCAGTTAAACCTTCATATAAGTCCCCAGCGAATTGGCTACATTCCAGGGGCCGGTGACGATGTGCCGGGCGTATTGGCAAATTTAGGGTACTCCGTAACCCTCTTGGATAATGGCAGCCTTAACTTAAGTAAAATGTTGGAATTCCAAACCATTATAGTGGGGATTCGGGCTTTCAATGTGAACCAAGTTTTGGCCGACGAAATGAGCCAATTGATGGCTTACGTAGAGGAGGGAGGTAATTTGATTGTTCAATACAACACTTCATCACCTCTATTAACACGAAAGCTAGGTCCCTACCCCTTTGATTTATCCCGCAATAGAGTCGCTGTAGAGGACTCTCCAGTAAAGGTCGATTTCACCGCACACCCCATACTGTATTCTCCCAACCAAATTGAATTGACCGATTTTGACGGGTGGGTTCAAGAGAGGGGATTATATTTTCCAGGGAATTGGGATGATAATTACACCGCACCTCTAGAGATGCAGGATCCAAATGAATCACCCTCTAAAGGATCGTTGCTTTTGACAAACTACGGCAAGGGGACATTTGCCTATTCGGGCATATCGTGGTTCAGGCTGCTTCCGGCCGGGGTGCCTGGAGCGATAAAACTTTTCGTAAACTTAATCGAACAAGCCGGTGAAAGAAAAAATGACTAACCGACTTTGGAATAAAATTTATTTCTTACAAGTACTTGTACTTGCAATATTGACGGTTCTTTTTTACTTCCTAACTAATGCGTTCTCATGAGTACTTTAGATTGGAGTATCTTATTTGGGACTTTAACCGTGATTGTGGGGTATGGGGTTTACAAAACCTACGGCCCCAAGGACATGGAAAAATACCTGAAGGGCGGCAATGATATGAATTGGTGGACCATTGGTCTATCCATAATGGCAACCCAAGCTTCGGCAAT
>DATHWC010000403.1:0-2537 GCA_035460985.1 Lunatimonas sp. | reverse complement strand
GGGACCTAAAAATTTCATTTAATTTGTCGATGGATTTCCAGGGGGTGTCGGGGTTTTGCGCTTGAGCGGCACTTCGCGAATCCAGCCCAATGGACGTGGAAAAATGATAGTCTGCCGCCATGCAGGCGGAAGCGTTAAACGCAAGTAAAAGTAATATTTTAAAAATCTTTTTAATTTTTTTACTTGTTAGAGAATTTCGTTTTAAGTAAGGGAAAAATCGAGCGTGTGCTTTCGCATCAGATCCATTTTCTTCACTCTTTTTTTGATCTACATCTATTAAAGACCGCATTTTAATATTTCTAATTAAATTTGTTTTTGAACTTAGCAAAATGAATTTGCGTAAAGTTAAATTTCACATAAAATAAAATACATATTTCTTGAATTTCCAAAATAAATTTGATTTTTTATTTTAAATCTCTCTTTGATGTCTAAAAACAGTTTCCTAAGTGAACTACTCCCTGTTTACAGATTATTATGCGTTTCAGTTTTTTGGGCAGGCATCCTATTATTTCCGAACTTTCATCCTTAATCCCAAAGGCAATTTTCAACGATGTTGTTGAACGGGACCGTTCCGATCGCTACCACTAGATACTTAAAACGATGGACTACTTCATCTGCATGCGCTTAGGAGGAGGATTATTCCACGACGGTCATGATAGCGAGAAAAATCTAAGTTTTTAGGTCAGTCTGGAAAAGTTTCTGCTTCAAAGTGAGGCGTACTTTAATACAATATTTCAAAAAGACCTTCAAATGTACAAACGCAATTATTCCTCTCAGGCTAGGGGGTACGTTATAAACTTCATAAAAAAAGCCCTCAAATAGTCAATATGAGGGCTTTTTATCGATTTTCATGTTTTAGTCGGAGACATTAGGTAAAAATCGCCAAATTCAGATCACCTATTTCGAAGGTGTCACCATCAAGCGCATCCTTTTGATCACTTCCTGCTTCTCAAAGACCGATATCAGGTATGCTCCCTGGGAAATATTATCCAAAGGAACCATGTACTTGTTGTTGTCCGCGCGAAGCCCGCTGAGGTTAAAATGGCGGATCAGTTGGCCACCCATACTGTGGATAAGGATGCTGCCTTCTGTGATATCCGTGTTTAGTTCAACCGTTACCTTACCATTGGCAGGATTGGGATAAACTTTGATTTTTTCCTCCGTTACCAATTTCCCGGTTTTACTTATCGTATCTACTGTATCCATGTAGACCCTGAGGTTGGCTCCTTGTAAGGTAGTGCCCGTTGCGTTACCCCTGATCGCGATGCCTGATACTGTAGCCCGGTTTCGGGAAGCCCGCATTTCCAGGTCCAAGAAGCCGTCGCTCACCTGAATATCCCTAAATTCCAAGACGGTTGGTTTGTTCCCGTTCTCCACAAATATATCAAAATCTTTTTTTACCAATTCCCCTTCGATGCTGATGTCGAAGACCCTTCTCCCGGCTATTGCGGAAGGGCCGGTGTGTCCAAAATACAATTCGTTGTGCATGGTATATACGGTGTAGCTTCCGTTTGGAATCGGTATGCGGTAGGTAAGTTGGCCCGAATTTCGCTCTGTCCGAAACAATCCTTCATCGGCAGCAAGCCTGTTGGAGTAGGTCCAGGAACTTAAATTGTGAAATATTTCCGTCGTACTGCCCTCACCGATAAAAACAATTTCGTTAAATAGTTCATCAAATTTACCCCCCGTATTTAGAGACCAGGTGAATTGTTCTTCAATGTCATTATTAAGATCTCCCACATTTTCATAAATGGAAATGGCAGAAACGGTTGCCCTATATCTGGTAGCTACCATATCGATGTTAAGTATACCGTCAGTTACAACAACCTGCTCAAAAGTCAGGACGGTAGGCCGGTTTTGGTTTTCCACAAAAAGGTCAAATTCTTTTTTAACCGTTTTATTTTCCAAAGCAATGTCGAAGACCCTTCTCCCGGCTATGGCGGAAGGTCCGGTGTGTCCAAAATACAATTCGTTGTGGTGAGTTTTTACCGTATATATGCCATTGGGAATGGGGATCGAATAGTTCAGTGAGACTCCATTCCTTTCAGTTTGGTATAGTTCCTCGTCACTGGCCATGGAATTGCCGAAGGTATTGGATTCTCCGTAATAGCCCTTGAATTTAAAGTCGGATTCGAAGGTTGCGCCATTGTGTTCGATATCGGTTGCATGCCCCGTTTTAAGTCTTAAAAATGAGGCAGTATTCGGCTGGTCGGTTGTAGGTTCAGTGGATTCCCGGGTGATTGCCAGTCCGCTGATGCTTGCATTGTTGGCATGCGCTTTCATTCCCAGCTCCAGTCTTCCATTCGACACGGTTACGTTTTTGAAAACAAGTTCGAGGGGCAGGTTCTTGTTCTCCGAAAAAAGATCAAACCTTTCCCTTTCCGTTTTATTTTGCAGGCTGATGTCATAGACCCGCTGACCGGCTTTGGCCTGGCGTCCCCCATGGCCAAACCAGAGTTCATTGTGATACGTTTTGACGGTGTAAGTGCCGTTGGGAACCGGAACGGAAATTATGAACTCGCGTCCAAACCTTTCCG
>DATHWC010000402.1:0-4846 GCA_035460985.1 Lunatimonas sp. | reverse complement strand
ATCTTGAAATAGGTGGGAAAATTTGATAGTCAATGGATTTCCTTCCTTAAAAACGTTACCATCATTCGGATAAACAATGGTGACGGAAGGTTGCTCCAACAATACTCTATCCAATTGATAACCGGGCGTAGACATGCTTTTAAACATATTATATACTTCCGGATCATCGGCTTCACCCTTGAATTCAAAAGGAATGTGCTGATTTACGCCACTTTCCATAAAACCCCATCCGGCACCATGCAATACTGAATAAGCCAAAGCAGCAGCCCCCTCCTTGCCAATTTTATCATCCTCATTACAAACAATTGGTTTGCCGTATTTTTTCAATGGGTTGATTTTTTCCGCATAATCTTCCAGCGCTGTATTATTGAAATGAATCAGCAGAAAATCCGCAACGGATACCAATTCTTCGGGAAATCTGCCATGACCAAGACCACTGGTACTTACTAACAAATTAGGATGGACTGCTTTGGCTGCTTTCATCAGTTCGACCTGTCCTCCCTCGCTTACCAACCAATCACTGTCCGGCCATCCCTTGTAACCGCCATGTGGGTATTCATTGGCAATTTCCAATACTACATTGGTAAATCCCTCCACGGAAATCCAATTGGCCGTATTTCGGACAGCTTCAATAATGGCCTGTTTGTTTTTCAAAGCATATTCATGGTCCCGCTGCCTCTGGTAAAAACAGGATAGAATAATTGCTGCTCCGTGTTTATCCGCTTGCATAATAACTTTGGCTACTCTATCCAAATAAGAATTCCTCAGTTTCCCCTCCGGTTCAAAAGCCGTATTGATGGCACCTTCATACCCTGGTAAACCTCCCTGAAGCGAAATGACAAAGGCATTCACACCGAGATCCACATATTCGGGAATATGGTTGATAAATGTTTGGGTGTTTTCATCCGGATCAAAGGCATCCACTTGTTTTTTCCAGCCATTTCCCCGGTCTTCAAAAACTGCATTGACCATCCTTACATTCATCAACAAACCGGCTGCTGGTGAACCCGGGTTTGTGATTTCTCCATTGATATGCCATTTGTCCCCATCTATGCTAATTTGAGTGAGGGTATCCCGGTTTTCAGGTAATTGACAGGAGACAACAATAAGCATCGATAAAATCACTACTGCTATATAAATTTGTTTGAAATTATTCATGCTTCAATTATTTTTTTAAAATTACCGCAAAACTTCCTGTTTCAATCGGGGGAGTGAGGGTCAAAATTTCCCTTCCTTTGACCAATTCCACACTCGACCATTCTCCATTGGCAATATCCAACCAATACAATTCAAATTCTTCCTGACTTTTATTAAGATCCAAATTTACCTCTCCATCCCCGGGAAAATAGAGGACATATTTTCCCCCTTCTTTTGCTGCCAAATAAGCCTCATTGGGTTCATTTTCCGACATCAGGTCCATCCGGGGGACAATTTCCCACATTTTAATTTTTTCTTCCAGTTTCCGAATGACCTTAATCGCCTTAATAGATTCATTATTTAATCCCAAGCCTGCTGGAGGCCGATGAAAACGGCTGCTGGCAAAACCACCCAGCACATTCCGGAAAAATGTCTGTATAGCATGTTCGTCATTAATCCCCCTGTTAATCCATGGACTGGTCTGACTGCCATAGATTTTTGTACTGTTTACTGGCCTTGGCTTGTCTTTGATATAATCAAAAATATATTGGGCATTGTCCCAATTCAGTTGACCAGTATTGTGACTGTTCTGGGACATATCTATATATTGGTATCGGTCCATATGGTCTAAAGTTCTTTTGTGCATATCCGATTTAATATCCCAATCGTCCCACATTTGAGTCAGGTAAACCTGTTTCTTCCCCGCATTTTGATGAATAAAATCCGCCCAGAAAACCGCCCACTCTTCTACCCCTTTGGTTTCATTGTCTATGCAATAAAGAACATTGTCATAATTTAAGGAAATCGAAAGGAGCTTTTTCACAAACGCTTCCTGATAGGGTAAAAGTACCTTGTTGTCCCGAAGGCTTGGCACGGTAAAAAAGAAAGGTTGCTTGTTGCTGCCGGGATGATCCGGGTACAGGCTATCTAAATTAGCTTCCTCATAGGTATAATTCACATTGTTTTTTGGATTATAGGGATCAGTTTTCCATTCCTCCCTTGCATGATCAAAACGGTCCCATATCTCTATTTGTACAATGATATCCCTTTCTTCTGCCCATTTCAAAAGATTTTCGAATTTTTCCCAATACGCTGGATTCCATTCTCTTAGATCATACTTCCCTTCTTCGTTTTTATTAAAGGCTTTTAAATCACCTTCATCTCTATCACTCATTGTATTCCTGACATAATTCCCACCTATATCTGCCAGACTGTCCAGATGGGTTTTCAGGTTGTTGTTTTGAAACAGGTTGTCATTATCTGTGGCTCCCAACAATAGGACAGGCAGTCCATTGTATTCCCAATAGCTGGGGATTTCCGACCAGGGCCGGATCCCGGATTGCTCATTTTCCTCTTGAATTTCTTTCTGATTTTGCTTCTGGACACAACTTGTGGTTACAAAAAAACAAAACAGCGGAATGACATAACATATTAACCTACTACTTGCTTTTATAGATGCTGAAAAAAAATATCGGTATTTATCTGATAATAAATTATATATAAAATTTAAACTAATTCCATTTCCTAATTTATCAAATGTGTTTAATGTGTTTTTCATGATGATGGGTTTATCTTTATAAAATCGGCTCAATTAAATCCCGCACGGGAGATTGGCTACTTTTCGGAGGAAACCAATATCCGCTTGTAGGAAGTTAAAGCAGGAGTACCATTATCTGTTACCTCCAAGATAATATGGATTTTTTCTCCATTATGAATATCAGGCACCTTAAATCTTACTTTTCCTTTTCCTGCTTCCGCTTCAAACAAAATCGGTGTTTTTGGTTTATTAATTTCTTCATAGACGTACCAATTAAAATGTAAATCGTCTCCATCGGGATCCTGACTTGAGGATGCATCCAATTCCACTACATCCCCTATGGATTTGTTAAAATATAGGGGTTCCTTATCCGAGGATCCATTCAATACAATAATGGGATTATGATTGGCATTTTCATAAGGCTCAATTCCCCATTTAACCCTAGCCATAAAGTCATTCTGAAAGGCTGGCCTCCATCGGGCCACTGTGTGCCTTTCATTAAGTGTCCCATTCAAAAAATCCGGCACATCTATGTATAAGGAATTCCTCAACAGCCTGTACCTTCCTCCCCACCCCCCGTATTCCGGCTTTTCAGGCACGTTTAATCCATTGGCAATCAATCCAAAAAAGGATGGAGTATCACCCTCTTTCATGCCATCTGTTCCGTGACCGTGTAGCTGGTATCTTTCTCCCAGTGGGCTAATATGAATGTTTGATTTAACCCAGTCTGCATTTTGCCTACTCTCATCCCCGGTCATATACATGCCCCGGAATGCGGATAACTCCCTTACTCCGGTAAATCCATACCATGCAAAACCGTTGGCAATAAAGGTTACATCCTTGAATTCATTTAAGATATAATCCCTGTGCCGATCCTGGTCTCCTATGGCATGAACCTGGATTTTTTTGGAAAATGCTGCCAATTCCTCTTCACTTCTCGTTTGTTTTACTTTCCAAAGTGCTTGAGCCAGTTCTCTCAGGCCTCCCCAAACAGGAATGTGAACAATACTTTGGGTCCCATCCACCACCTTTATGATATGTGCGGAAGCTTCCGTATCCCAGCCTTCCCCCATTTCTTTGTGGTTACCTTGACCCTCTTTGACGAGGGTTTCAAGAAAATCGGGATTGGGAAAATCTTCCGAATGAAGGATAAGATTGGGGTAGACTTCCCTATAAGCCTGTATTTGTGTCCGGATAAGTTCAGGTTTGATATCCTGCCCATGGCCCATCCTGCTAGTGGCACAGAGGCCTTTTATGTCAAAGTGGTCGGCATAATGCAAGAACCTGGAGAGACTTTGTTCATCATCGGTGTCGCCACCTATATCCGTGAGAACGATTACTTGGGGTCTCTCCTGAGCTAAAACAGGGAAGTTGAAAAATAAAAAGACATATAGAAGCTGGTATTTGGGGATCATCGTTAATTTTTTAGTATTGAAACTATTTACCAATGCGTATTCTCATTCTACTATGTAAACTAAATTTTACTTACCCATTTTCCGACTTTAATTTCCGGTGGATACCGCATGACTAACGCGCTTCGAAAAGATTATTCTTACATAAAGCGTTTGTAAAGTCATCCATGTTCACCCACGTAAAATCCTTGGTCGGAAGTATATACCACAATGGTATTCTTTACCAATCCGGATTCATCCAGGTTATCCTGTACCTTCTCCACTCCCTGATGTGCTTTCTAAATCTTAACAATTTGGTGCTTCTTAATAAAGTCCGGATCGATCGTAATGCCCAATCCTGGGCCGGTAGGTACTTTAATTTTTCCATCTTCTACTTTTAAGGGGGATGTTGGGCATTCAAATGGCACATGGGTACCCAAGCCATGGGTTTCGTGATGAGGACCGGCATTGGGAATGGCGGAAACAAAATGAATGTCATAAAGATAACCCAGCCCTCCCCCTGACATGTGGGGAACACAGGTTTTTCCAAATGCATCTGCCATCAGGGCAACTTTCATGGAACGGATATATCCTCCGAAATAATAGTTGTCGGGTTGGACGATTTCAAGACCATCATTGGCAATAAGCCAGCGAAAATTGTAAAAGCTTTGGTCCTGCTCGCCATTCGCATTGGGTATCTTAAGAGCATCGGAATCGGCTTTGATGTCTTAAAAGAGCCAGTATAAAACAGGTCCCTCGAAATAACTTAATTCGTACTCTT
>DATHWC010000401.1:0-43984 GCA_035460985.1 Lunatimonas sp. | reverse complement strand
TTCTGTCGCGGAAATTATCGCTCGATTTGCAGCATCCCTTGCGTCTCCAAAACGCTCCATTTGAAGATATACTCTGGAAAGCATAGCTGAAGCAACGTAATTTTTCGCAAAAACTCCGTTAGATGGAGGAAGAAGGCTCTCAGCAAGGGTTAAATCCGCCAGAATTTGCTGATAGACTTCGGCTACTGTATTTCGCACGACGAAATCTTCCTCTGAAATGGTAGTAGTGGGAGTTAGTACTAACGGAACCCCTAAATTCTCAGAAATATTTCCAGCCGAATAGGGTAAACCGTAAAATTTCACCAATTCGAAGTATAACGTGCCACGGATAAAAAGTGCCTCCCCTCTTACCCGGTCCTGGTCTTCTTCATTTACCACGTCTATTACACTGAGAATATTGTTAGCAATGTTGATGGCATTATACGCACCAATCCATGTATTGGTAATAAAGGAATTGTTCGTAAATATCGCTTTATTGTAGACTTCCCTAGGCTGGTTGAAGGTTCCTTCCCAGCGGATCTCATTGTTGGATCCCAGCATTTCTGAATAAAGCTGCAATCTGCCGCCAAATAGTTCTACCGTGCGTAATTCAGCATAGGCTCCAATCAACACTCTTTTGATATTCGCATCGCTGCTAAGTGCGATTTCCTGATCTACATTTTGTGGAGGCCTGAGGTCAAGTTGGTCTTCGCAGGAAGATATAAAGAGGATGCCAACAAGGAATCCTAATAAAGTTATATGTTTTTTCATCGAGTTCAATTGTTTAAAATCCCACATTAATTCCCAAAGAAAATGTTTTGGCTTGCGGCGCTGAGTAGAAGTCATTTCCCTGAAATACGTTGTCAGCCAGGTAGTCGGTATTTACCTCGGGATCCCAGCCGTTGTAATTGGTAAATGTCAGCAGGTTTTGTCCGATAAAGTAGATTCGGGCACTGCTCAACTTCATCCTTTCTAGAAGGCTGCTTGGAAAGTTGTATCCAATACTCAGTGTTTTTAACCTTACGTAACTGCCGTCTGACACATATCTGCTGCTGGCGTTACATCCGTTGCAGGCTCCAAGTCTGGCTTGGGGGATATTGGTAATGTCTCCTGGATTTCTCCAGCGGTCGAATTGATCCAGGGTTGAGTTGTCGAACCAGTCGCCGTTGGCGGAGTAAAAGCCTCCGCCTCCCTGATAGATATCATTGCCAAAGACACCCTGGAAAAGAAAGGACGCGTCAACGTTTTTGTAGGTGATGACGTTGTTGATTCCGGCGATAAACGCCGGATTTGGATCTCCTACAATCATTCGTTGTGCTTCATCGAAATCATTGGTTGTTTCGGTTAGCGTCTCATCTAAATAGTAAAGGGCATCTCCATTTGCGGGATCGACTCCCGCGTATTTTTGTCCATAAAAGGCTCCTATTGATTCACCGATAAACACGCCATTTAGAAACCTGGAATTTGAAGGTGGGATGGAAGTCTGTCCTGGCCCAAGTAAACGAACCCGGTTTACATTCCTCGCAAAATTAAAGGAGGTTCTCCAAGAAAAATTTGCCGATACATAATTGGACGAGTTCAGCACAAGCTCAAAACCGGTATTCTGCATACGTCCGATATTTTGAAATTGGGTGGTAAACCCGCTGGTAGACGGAATTGGAACTTCCAGTAGGAGGTCATTTGTGATTTTGTCATAATAGTCAATCTCGCCGGTTATCTTATCATCAAACAATCCAAACTCTATCCCAAAATTCAATTGATTGGTTCGCTCCCAAGTCAAGTTTGGATTGGCGATTTGTGTTGGTTGAAGCCCAGGCTGCAGGTTATAGGACGCAGAGCCATATAGTCCAAAATGAGCGTAATTTCCTATTTCAGCATTTCCCGTAGATCCGTAAGAACCTCTAACTTTTAGCAAACTGAGGGTGTTGTTTCCGCGAAGAAAAGCTTCCTCCGAAACCAGCCATCCAATGGAAGCCGCGGGGAAAAAGCCATATCGTTCATTTTGCCCAAAACGGGAGGAAGCATCATACCTTCCACTCAATGTCATAAGGTATTTGTCATCCAACTTGTAATTGATACGGGAGAAATAGGATAAAAAACTGTAGTTTTCCAGTTCTGATGTTCCCAATGTGATGTTGGCGGCGGACTCCAGTTTCCTCAAATCATCCAATGGGAATTCCTGCCCGTCCACGCGGGTATAATCTTCATCAGCCCGTTGGAAGGCCATCCCGGCCACGGCTTCAAGTTTATGTCTTTCTCCAAGGTTTTTTGTATAGGTGAAATAGTTATTCGTGTTGTAATTGAACAAACGCATCCATCTTGAGCTACCAAATCCGCTAACTGCCAACCCCGAGTTTGTCCTCGACCCAAAAAAACGATCATCATTTTGGTTGAGTACATCCACGGCAAAATCCGACCTGAATCTTAGGTTTTCATTAAATTGGTACTCCCCAAAAATGCTGGTGATATTTCTGAAATTGGTTGTCAACCATTCGGCGTTTTCTGAGTCAATCAGATTATTATAGTAAGTGGCTGTAGGTCTGTCATACAGATTTCCTTCCAAATCCCTTATGGGAGTAATAGGAGCTAATGCGACCAACTGAATTGGATTGTTGAATTGGTTATCTTCATGCAGTCGGGTTGTAGTAGTTCTTGCCAGACTGAAGTTCGCACCAATGGTAAATTTGTCAGATACCTTATGGTCTAAATTCAATCTTCCCGATATTCGCTGAAACTTGTTTCTTATCATAATGCCGTCCTGCTTGTCTAAGGCAGATGAAAAATAAAACCTTGTCTTTTCATCCCCACCGCTGGCAGAAAAGTTAACATTCAACACACCTGCCCCGGGATTGAATGCCTGCTCCTGCCAATCCGTGTCGGTTTCTCCTTCTCTCCAATTGCTGTGCCCCGCATGTCTGGTAAGCCTGCTCTCCACAAATTCCAATTCAGAATCCTCATATTGATCTGGATTGTTTATGGGATCAATTCCTGCCGATAAATCGGCATTGTATCCCGATTCACGCATCAACTCCACGTATTGTGCGGCGTTTAGGAATTCATTTTTACGGGTAGGACTGCTGACACCCCTTTGAATGCCCACGTTAAATTTTGTTTTTCCAACCGCACCTGATTTGGTGGTAATGAGTACTACTCCATTGGATGCCCGGGCACCATAGATGGCTGCCGCTGACGCATCCTTTAACACCTCAAACGATTCGATATCGGCAAAGTTGATGTCCGCAAGCGGATTACTTTGACCGATTGTCCCTCCCTGATTCATTGGAATGCCGTCAATGACATATAATGGCTCGTTTCCTCCTGATATGGAGGTAGCCCCCCGTACACGGATTTTCACACCTTCACCCACCTTACCGCTGGATGATTCTACAAAGACGCCAGCCATCCTTCCCTGTAGTGCTTCCTGAAAGGTAGGTACCGGAACATTTTGGATTTCACCTCCTTTCAAGGAGGCAACATTTCCGGTTAGATCACCTTTTGTAATACTTCCATAACCTACCACAATCACCTCCCCAAGTGATCTGGCATCTACCTGTAGCGTAATGTCGAAGGTGGTCCGATCTCCCACCAAGATTTCTTGGTTCATAAAACCGATATAGGAAAACACCAGGGTCTCGGTGGGTGCCGCCTGTATAGAGAAGCCTCCGTCTATATCTGTGACCGTGCCTCGTACCGTACCGTCAATCCGAATATTTACTCCCGGAAGGGGAAGATTATCTTCACCGGAAACAACCGTTCCCGTAATTTGTCGGTTTTGTGCATTGGCTGCCAATGCACAAAAAAACAACAGACCAAATAGAAATAGTAAATTTTTCCTCATAGGATTTTAATTGGTTAGAATGACAATTTTGATTAAAATTTAATCTATTTTTCGAGTGAATAGTCTAATATTATCTCTCGGAATGGTTTATTTAAAATAGAATATTACGTATTTATTTCTGGGTAAGTGGGTAGATTTTTTGATTTTTTTCTAAGAAATTGTAGGGGTAATCGCTGTTTCGACTTTAAATTTACACCTATTTTTGGAAAAAATAAATTTTTGGGCAACTAAGGTTTTTTGATCCAGGTACGAGTTAGAATAAATAAAAAAACACCCCAATACAATGGTATGGGGTGTTTTTTTTTTTCTATAAAAGAAATTTATGTTGCCAAACTCTAATTTTAGCAAAATAATGCGGCGGAACGTAAACTTACCTTGAGGTTGATTTTAAAATAGTATTCTATACGGAAAAACTTTCCCCACAGCCACAGGTTCGCGATGCGTTAGGATTGACAAACTGAAATCCCTTGCCATTCAGCCCATCAGAAAACTCCAAAACGGTTCCGGCAAGATAAAGCAGACTTTTTCTGTCCACGATTATTTTCACACCCTTATCCTCAAAAACTTGGTCGGTATCTTTGAGTTGTCCATCGAAGCCCAGATCATACATCAGGCCGGAACACCCCCCCCCTTTGACGGATACACGGATGTTTTCTTCCTCACTCCGGTTTTCCATTTTCTTTAATTCCAATATTCTGTCCTTGGCTTTTTCTGAAACGATAATCATAATAGTAAACTATTTTAGCTGCTGATTGTACATGTAGCAAGTTGAAAACGGTTTCAATATAAAAATAATTCAATCTAAGGGAAAGTTAATTTCTGTTTTTCTCCTATACTTTTTAGGGCTATAGCCTCCTTTATCTTATATTCGGTAAAATTGAAATAATTGAAAACCTATGAAAGTAGAACATATCGGCATCGCTGTCAAGGATTTGGAGTCTTCCAACCTACTATTTGAAAAATTATTGGGATTCCCATCCTATAAACAGGAATCGGTTGATTCCGAAGGGGTTATTACTTCTTTTTTTAAATTGGGAGAAAGCAAGGTGGAATTACTACAAGCTACCCACGCTGACAGTCCGATTGCCACCTTTCTGGATAAAAGGAAGGAAGGTATTCACCATATCGCATTTGAAGTAGAAGATATTGGCAATGAAGTCATCCGTTTGGAGAAGGAAGGTTTTAAGTTGATAACCCCAACACCCAAAAGGGGGGCGGATAATAAATTAGTTGTATTTTTGCATCCAGGCACCACGAATGGAGTATTGGTAGAATTGTGCCAAGAAGTAAAAGAAACATCTGAAAATGACGAAGCGAACAGAAATCAGTGAAATTGGTGAATTTGGTCTTATTGAAAGGTTGAGCCAACAAATAGCGATCAAACATCCATCCACGGTCAAGGGAATAGGGGATGACGCTGCCGTTATATCACATGGGGAGGTGATGCAGGTCGTTACCACGGATCTTTTGTTGGAAGGGGTTCATTTTGATCTGAGTTATTGTCCTTTGAAGCACCTTGGCTTTAAGGCTGTCGCTGTGAACGTAAGTGACATTGCGGCCATGAATGCCATCCCTAAGCAAATAACTGTCAGCATAGCCCTGTCCAACCGATTTCCGGTTGAGGCAGTGGAAGAGTTGTACGAGGGGATCAATTTGGCAGCCACCCACTACAATGTGGATGTGGTGGGTGGGGATACCACTGCTTCCCGGTCAGGCCTGGTTCTTTCCGTGACAGCACTCGGAGAAGCTTCCAAAGAACAGCTCACCTACCGGTCAGGGGCAGGGGTAAATGATATCCTGTGCGCGACGGGTGACCTTGGGGCGGCACTAATAGGGCTTCAGGTACTGGAAAGGGAGAAACAGGTTTTCCTGGCCAATCCGGATATGAAGCCGGATCTGGATAAATATTCATACGTTACCGGCAGACAGCTAAGACCGGAGGCACGCATGGATATCATCCACGAACTTAGAGACCTACAGGTGGTTCCTACCAGCATGATGGATATTTCTGATGGCTTGGCCTCGGAGCTTTTCCATATCTGTAAAGCCTCCAACGTCGGTGTGCTGATCTACGAAGACAAACTGCCCATTGATAAGCAAACTTATGACACGGCTGTTGAATTTGGCATCGATCCGATCACCTGCGTACTCAATGGCGGGGAAGATTATGAATTACTCTTTACAATCCGGCAGGAAGATTTCCAAAAGTTGGAAAAACACCCCGATGTCCATTTTATCGGACATGTGACGCCTGCGTCGGAGGGGAAGTTTTTGGTCACCAAGAGCGGAACGGCTGTGGAATTAAAAGCCCAGGGGTGGAAACATTTCTAGGATTCAAAACCAGTTACCCCAACGATTAGGCGTATATCCTAATCGTTGGGATAGGGGATAAACAGAAAGTTGGTGAATGTCTCATCGACCACGAACAGGCAGCAAAACTCATCCGGATCCTTATAGGTTTGTTGAAACCGTTCCACAGCCTCTTCTTCGATTAATTTGCGTTGGACAAATTCATCCAAATAAGTTATGTAGTAGTTCCAGTCTGTCTGCACATTATTTCGGTCCAAAAGAAGCTGCCCGATGGGTTGGGGCACCTTGCTGATTGGGAATATGGGGTAATCGGAGAACTTTCTCGATTTGACCTGATAGGCCGCCTCCTTTAAAGTGTCGCATACTTTTATAAAATCTGCGGTTATCGTTCCCAGGTATTTACCGTTTAGCTCGGGATCATTTTCATCTCTCATGCGCTAGGGGATTTTTTAGTTAGCAATACGACATTTTCTACATGGTAGGTTTGGGGAAACATATCCACCGGCTGGATGGCCGTAACGTCATATTTTTCAGCCAATAAGGCAACATCCCGGGCTTGTGTGCCCGGATTACAGCTGACATAGACAATTTTGGTAGCTTCCAAATCAAGGAGCGTCTGGACTACATCCGCATGCATTCCTGCCCGGGGCGGATCGGTAATCACTACATCCGGGCGGGCATGTTGCTGGATAAATTCCGCTGTAAACATGTCCTTCATATCTCCAGCATAGAACTTTGTGTTCGTCAAGCCATTAATTTTAGCATTTAGTTGGGCATCCTCAATGGCTGCTTCCACATATTCTATTCCAATCACTTCTTTGGCCTGCCTGGCTACAAAGCTGGCTATGGTGCCCGTACCGGTATACAAATCATAGACTACTTCTTCGCCTGTAAGGCCTGCATATTCCCTAGCCACTTCATAAAGCCGTTGGGCTTGGGCGGGATTAGTTTGATAAAATGATTTTGGTCCAATACGGAAGCGAAGCCCTTCCATTTCTTCTTCGATATATTCCCTCCCTGAGTATGTGATTACATCCAGATCATGAAACGTCTCATTTTTCTTCAAGTTAACCACATAGAGTAAGGAAATGATCTGAGGGAAATTAACTTTTAGGAAGCTCATAACCTTTTCGATAGCTTCGCCATTGTCCTCGCCAAACTGAACGATGACCATGGTCTCAGAAGTAAGCGTATTTCGGATGATGAGGTTTCTCAGGATCCCCGTCTGCTTGACGATGTCATAAAAGCTGATATCCTCTGCCAAGGCAAAATCACGCAGACTGTTTCTAACCTCGTTGGATATACCATCCTGCAAATAACAGTGTTGTATATCAACGATCTTATCGAACCTTTTGGGAACGTGAAAACCGAGTGCGCTTCGCTCAAAGGTTTCACCACTGTCTATTTCTTCTTTAGTCAGCCATCGGTTATTGGAAAACGTATAGTCCAGCTTGTTTCTGTAGTAGGTACTGCTGGCTGCACCGATGATGGGTTGTACTTCAGGGATGGGCACTTTGGCAATCCGCTGAAACTGGTCAATAACCTGCTGTCGCTTATAGCTCAATTGCAGAGGGTATGAAATATGTTGCCATTTACAACCCCCGCATACGCCAAAATGACTGCAAAAAGGTTCCTCCCGGTCAGGGGAGTAGTGTTGAATATGAATCACTTCCCCTTCCAAAAAACTGCTTCTTCCCTTTGTCACCCGGACGTCTACCACATCTCCCGGAGCAACCTGGGACACAAATACCACCTTTCCCTCATAGTGGGCAACGCATTTTCCCTCTGATGCAATCCGCTCTATGGTCAGTCCTTCTAGAACCTGATGTTTCATTTTTCTCGACATAGGGTGCAAAATTAAAGAATTTAATCTAGGGGTATACAGTAGATATGATAATTTGTTATTTTTGAAAAGAATGCTCCTTCTGTTAATCAATTTTTAATCTGATGCCAAAAGCTCTATGTGAACTATGTGGTAAAAAAAGGCCACTTAGAAGTTTTTTTTCTTTTTTCAGCATGAAGTGGACGTGCAAAAGACTTAAAACCACATAGAAACGTAGTACACATAGTAGTTCAAAGGAGAGCTACGTGTTTTTTTGGAGTTCTTCTCGTACTGATGTGGTTCTCTTTTTTAGCGCAAAGGCCGCAACGGAAATCAAAAAGCTCTATGTGAACTACTGTGCACTATGTGGTTAAAAAATACCCACGAAGAACACCAAGAATGCACAAAGGAGCACACAAGGTTTTTTTGAAAATCCTCCGTGTCCTCCTGTGTTACCTCCTTGCGCTCTGCGGTTCTCTTTTTTTTACCGTATAGTAGGTGCAAAGACCGCCAAGGAAATCAAAAAGCTCTATGTTGTTTCTTTTTAATCGATCATCCGATATTGGAGCGGAAGATAAGATGGCATTCCCCTGAATTTTTCCTACTTTAGCTTTATACTCCATTTTATTTATGCAATTAGAAAATAAAGTAGTCATTATTTCTGGAGCCACATCAGGCATTGGTAAGGCTTGTGCCTTTACATTTGGCAGCGCTGGGGCGAAAGTAGTTATTACTGGAAGAAGCCAACCGAAAATAGACAATACGCTGGTACAACTTCAAAAGGTCGGCATTGACTGTATGGGATTGTTGGCTGATGCGGCCTCTCAGGAAGATAACGAAAGGGTGGCAAAGGAAACATTAGCCAACTATGGAAAAATAGACATTTTGGTCAACAATGCGGGAATTAGCATGCGGGCACTTTTTAGTGAATTGGAGATGAAGGTATTCCATCAGGTGATGGACACGAATTTTTGGGGGGCAGTCTATCTAACCAAAGCATGTCTTCCGGAGATTATAGCCAACAAAGGTTCCATTGTCGCAGTCTCATCCATCAACGGCTTCAGGGGAACGCCAGCCCGGACGGCCTATACGGCAAGTAAATTTGCCATGAACGGTTTTTTTGAATCCCTAAGGACAGAAGTGATGAAACTTGGGGTTCACGTGCTGGTGGCCTGCCCGGGCTTTACGGAGTCCAATATTCGGAATATCGCGTTGACGGCAGATGGCAGTTCCCAAAAGGAATCCCCGAGGGATGAGGGTAAAATGATGAGTTCGGAGGAGGTAGCGCAGGCCATCTTGCTGGCTACTTTGAAAAAGAAACGGGATCTTGTTTTGACAAGTCAGGGAAAGTTGGCACATTTTCTGAACAAATGGGTCCCTGGGATCATGGATGGTATAGTCTATAACCACATGGCAAAGGAAAAAGACTCACCGTTTAAATAGGGTTCGATGCTTCAGGATATCTTGCAGGTATATAAAAACAGACTAGTGGATCTTTCTTCCAACAACCGGTCGATCTTTTTGCCAAAACTGATTCATCAGCAGATGATCGACCTGAAGGATTTTCACTTTCTGAACAACCATCCCTCCTTTTTCTATATCACCGAGCTACTTGGAAGAAAGCGGAATATTCCCCTGATCCAATTGAATGACGCCAGGGATAAAAATGTCAACCAGCTTTCCCAGCGGCTGAAACGGCTGCAGCAAAACGTGAAATTTGCGGAAGAGGAAACGGGTGAAAAAAACCTGTTTGTAGGATGGCCCTTTGTAGAAGGCAAGCTGCTTAATGACCAGTTGATTCGCTGCCCCCTGCTTTTTTTCCCAATTAGTCTGGTTCTGGAGGAAAATGCGTGGTATCTCAGAAAAAACCCCGGTGAACTTCCATTTTTAAACCCTTCATTCTTACTGGCCTACGGGCAAGCCCAGGGAAAGCCGCTGGACAAGGTTTGGATGGAGCAGTCTTTGGAAGATTTCTCCAAGGATCCGAGAGGATTTCGGACTGATCTATACCATCATCTCCAAAAGGGACTGGTGCTCAATTTCAACAGGGAAATATATCAGGATAAGCTGGAGATTTTCCCCGAGCAAAACCGTGCGTTTTTTGACGATGCATTCAGTACCGGGATGCTGAAATTGAATCCCTATGCCGTATTGGGTCAGTTTCCTCAAAAGAGTTCATTTTTGATGGACGATTATACACAGCTCATCGCCGAAAACAGCCACCAGGATCTGGATGGGTTGCTTGAATCGTGGTTTAGTACTTTTGATGCTTCTCCTAGGGCTACAAAAGAAGACAACCTTTATACCACTCTCCCATTAGATGCCAGTCAGGAAGAAGTCATAAAAAATGTAAAAACTGGCGGATCCTGTGTCGTTCAGGGACCTCCAGGTACAGGCAAATCCCAGTTGATCTGCAATCTGGTCACGGATTTTATTTCCCGGGGAAAAAAAGTTCTTGTGATCTCGCAAAAACGGGTAGCATTGGATGTAGTCTTTGAGCGGCTAGCCCAGCAGGGGTTTGCCAATTTTGCGGGTTTGGTTCATGATTTTCGCGGCGACCGCAAAGAACTGTATAAAAAAATAGCCCATCAGATCAGTTCCCTGGAAAGTTATCAGGAACTTAACCGATCCGTGGATGCCATACAGCTGGAAAGGAATTTTAGCCAAAACTGCCGAATCATCGAACGGAATATTGATTTTTTTTCCGAATATAAAGAGGCCTTGTTTGATGTGTATGATTGTGGAGCACCTATCAAACAACTCTATGTATCCTCATCAGCAGACGAAAAAAATATCGACCTTAACCAGTATTATAAGTCTTATCGGTTTGGTGAACTAGATTCGTTTTTCAGGGATTTTGAAGTTTTTCATGATTACTATAAAACATATGATTATCAGTCATCCTTTTGGTTTCACCGGGTAAACTTTTCTTCTTTTGAGTCTTCAGCTCTCAGCGGATTTAGAGATATCTTGCATGAGATAGCTCAAGTAAAGGAATCGGCCGAAAGCAAGCTGAAGAAATGGCTGGCCCAGGATTTTGAATTTAATGTTATTTTTCAATCTTTTGAAAACCGGGAGAAACTAGCACAGCTGAAGGAGATCATCACAGATGAAAGTGTTTTCAATACGCTCAAGGAGCTTATGCCATTGGGGAAAAACTCCTTGGACGTCCTTTGGCTGGAAAACAAAGTGGATACTATAGCGAAACTTTTTCAATCTATCGGCATAGAATGGTATACAGCCGATGAGGATGTGGAGCCTACGTTCAAGCGTGCGATCCAACTTCTTGAGTTGCTTGACTCGTGGGTTGGCAAAATCAAGCTTAAATCAAACCCCAAAAAGTATTGGGATATTCTGAACCTGCTGGATTTGAATCAGCTTAAGAAAAATAAGGAAGGGGTAGCCTTTTTGATCGAGAAATTGGAAAACCGACTTAATCTGAACCATCAATACACGCTACTCAAGCAAAAGGAATGGATTACGTTGCCTGAAAAACCCTTCGAATGGAATCGGTTTAAATCTATGGCAGACAAGTTGACTTTAGCCATTAGGGCCCGATTCTTAATGGCTGACTTGGGGGTTTTAGTTTCCTATATTTACCGTCAACCTATGTCATTCGCTCATTTTCACGGGACCTTGGATGAATTGATCCGGCTCAACGAATGGGGGCTTGAACATCTTCCAAAGTGGCGAATTTATCTCACAGATATTCAGTTGAAGCATCTTTTGGGTGCTCCTGATGAGGAGAAATTATTTCCTGTCCTCGCTACTCTCCCCAAGGATTTTGAAGCTTTGGTTCGTTTTGACACGCTTAAAATGAACCTGCGTGAGGCGGATCGCAAAGTGATGGAGAAGTTGATGGATAATTTTCCAGAGTTGGACTTTGAAAGTCAAAAACAGATTTTTCTTGCTAATCTTAAAATAAGTTGGATTGAGCATTTGGAGGCGAAGTATCCCGTACTTAAGGAGCTTTCAGGGCCTCAGATGAGGGGAGTTATCACCGAATTTCAAGAGGCAGTGGAGGAAAAAAGTAAAATTTCCAGATTCATTGTAGAAATGAGGCTACGTGAAGAAGTATGCAATAAATTGGAAAATAATCGGTTAGGGAATCTTATCACATACAGGGACCTCAATCACCAAGTAACAAAAAAAAGTCAGCTTTGGCCTGTGAAAAAACTTATTTCAAACCATGCCAAAGAAATATTTAAACTCATCCCCTGTTGGTTGGCGTCTCCAGAGACTGCCGCGGCGCTGTTTCCCTTGGAACCCTCTTTTGATTTGGTCATTTTTGATGAGGCTTCCCAATGTTATTTTGAACGCGCTCTCCCCGTGATGAGGCGGGGAGTACAGGTTGTAGTTGCAGGCGACAGCCATCAATTGCAGCCCTCTGACTTGTATAAGGTGCGGCTTGAAACTGAAGAGGAGGCACCGGAATTGGAATTGGAATCCCTACTTGAGATGGCCTCCAGATACTTCCCAACATTCCAGCTCAAGACTCATTATCGAAGCAGCTATTTACCCTTGATTCATTTTTCCAACATCCATTTCTACAATAACTCCCTTTCCATGCTACCCGATATGCAGTCGCTAAATGAAGAGATTATTTCTTTGCGAAGGATCAAGATGAATGGGATCTGGGAAAAACAGACCAACCGGGAAGAAGCGGAAGAAGTAATCCGGCAAGTGAAGTGTCTCCGGGTGAAATTTCCGCAGGAGAGCTTGGGCGTGATCACCTTTAATTATTTCCAGATGGTCTTGGTAATGGAATTGTTGGATGCTGAGGGGTTGTTAAGCCATCAAGAAAAAATCAAGGTGCGAAACATTGAAAATGTTCAGGGTGACGAGTTTGACCGGGTTATTTTTACTGTGGGATATGCGCCCAATTTATCCGGGAAATTTACGGCGAATTTCGGACTGCTGAGTAAAAAGGGAGGGGAAAACCGACTGAATGTAGCAGTTACCCGTGCAAGGAAAGAAATAATCCTAATTACTAGTTTGTCGTCAGCAGATTTCAAAGACACATTAATGGGGAATCGTGGAATTAAGATGCTGCGGGATTATATTGCCTTTGTAGAAGGTGTGGAGGCCGGAAAAAACATTGACGTTAAACCCGTAATACCTTCTGATTTTGAGGATACCTGGTCTTTAAAGAATCAGCTATCGGGTGAGTATGGGAATCATTTGGTTGGAGAAAATGCTTATTATAAGGTGATGGATCTCGAAGTAAGGGAAGCCGGAAAACTGACCTCGGCTCTATTGACCGATGATCAGCGGTTTTACTCAGCCAATAATGCCAAAGAGTCGATGGTTTACCATCCGAAATTATTGAGTGCGAAAAATTGGAAACCAATCTATGTTTTCAGCAGGCAATATTGGCTAGACAGAGATGACCTGCTCCAGACTAAATTGGGCAAAAAAGATATCCAACTTCCCAAATAACGGAATTACTTATCACCCAACAGTTTGATGCCCACCGATTCAATTCCCTCTAACCGTTCTTTTCTCATATACTGCCAAATGGTAATTTGGGTGGTTTCGGGAAAAATCTTCCCGGTTCCCAACAGCGTATCATATACAGTGTGTCGGTTGCCAAAGCCTTTTCCAATAGGCCTTCCAGTTTTGGAATCGAAAAGGGGAATATTCACCAAAGTGTCCTGAAGGATTGAAGCTGTACTGTCTTCCTGCACAAAACGTATATATAGGTTGTGAAATTCATACGCGTCAGTATATCGTATGGAGACTACGGGGATGGTTGATTGGGGTTGAATTTCTTGAATTTTAAATGATACCGTATCTTCCAATTCCCATGAGCCATCCTCAAAATCCCTGTAATCTTCGTACACTCTGTTTGTATTGCAGGAGGATAGCACCCATCCAATAACTACAATTGCAAAAAACCCCACTTTGAGACCTTTATTCATTGGAGCCATCGGTTTTTGGAGGTCCGGAGTTGCCACGTCGGCGGTTGTTGTTCCTTCTTTTCTTTTTCGGAGTGTCCGTGTTTCCACCGGAAACTTCCCCTACTGGTTTTGTATTGGCCTGTGGCTGTTGAGAAGGATTTGATTTAGGTCTATTTTGGCTTCGTCCCTGGTTCGGTTTACGGTTTCTGTTAGGATTTCCAGAAGGTGTATCCCCGGTTGGCTGTTTTTGTACGGAAGCTTGCCCAGTTTCTTCACCGTTTGCGCCTTGCTTATTTTTGGGTTTCCGCTTCTTTTTCTTTTTTGTTTGGCTAAACTTTTTGTCCAGTAGTTCCAAATCCCTGTTTGAGTTTGAATACACTTCCTCCGAGTCTACGGCTTTATCCTGCTTCAAGCTGGAAGGAGTTTCCCCTCTTGCGTTCATTTCCAAAATTTCCGTTACCCGGATACAGTCCACAGCATGCCAGTTATTGTCATCATTGTAGCTGAACCACATAAGTTTCCTGAAAATGTCCGTTTTCTGCAGCTTGGCGGTACCTGCTTCGGTCAACAGCGGCTTTTCCACGTTGGGGATGTCCTTCAGTGCGCTCATGTAACTGTCTAACTCGTAGTTGAGGCAACATTTCAGCCTTCCGCATTGACCTGAAAGTTTGCTGGGGTTAAGCGAAAGGTTCTGATACCTTGCCGCCGATGTGGTGACGCTCTTAAAATCATGTATCCATGTGGAACAGCAAAGTTCACGGCCGCAAACGCCGATTCCTCCCAGCCGCCCGGCTTCCTGCCTGAGACTGATTTGCCGCATTTCTATCCGGATTTTGAATTCAGAAGCCAGAAATTTAATTAACTCCCTGAAGTCCACCCTGTCCTCCGCGGAATAATAAAAAGTTGCTTTGGAACCGTCCGCCTGAAATTCCACATCGGAGAGTTTCATCTTCAGCGATATCTCATCTATGATTTGCTTTCCCCGATAGAGGGTAGGAAGTTCTCTGTTTTTAGCATCCTGCCATTTGTCAAGATCCTTTTGGTTGGCTATTCGGTAAATGCGCAGAATGTTGTCGTCATCTTTAATTTTTCTTTTCTGCATTTGAAGCCGAACCAATTCGCCTTGCAAAGAAACGTAGCCTATGTGGTGCCCATTGGGTACGTCCACTACCACGGGGTCGCCGGTGGTAAGGGGAAGGTAATCAACGTTTCGGAAATAATCCTTCCGACCTCCCTTGAATTTAACTTCTACAATATCGAATTTGTCCATTTCAGGCAATCCCATATGGGAAAGCCAGTCAAAGGAATTCATTTTATTACAATCGCTCGTACCGCAAGTGCCGTTGTTTTGGCAGCCTCCGACATTGTCGGTTCCGGTAGAGCAGTTACTACATCCTGCCATAATTATATATATTTAGGGAGTACCACTCCTCGTTAACTGGTTGGTAATAGGCCTATTTGATCACCTGTAGGATGTCCTGTCCGATGTCTTTTCGGTAATAGACGCCATCCCATTGAATTTGATTTACCCTCGCGTAAGCATTAGAAATTGCCTCTTGCATTTCTTCGCCCTTGCCTGTAATGCCCAATACCCTGCCACCGTTTGTACGCACTATCCCGGATTCATCCGCGGACGTGCCCGCATGGAAAACCCAGCTATCAGTTTGAGATGATTCTTCTAGGCCATGTATGTGCTTTCCTTTCTCATAAGCATCCGGATATCCTCCGGCGACCATAACTACGGTAGCTGCGGTAAAGGGATTTATCCCCAAAGTATATTGGCAAAGGGTGCTAGATGCGATACTTGACAGTAATTCTACAAAATCACTTTTGATCCGGGGTAAAACCGCTTGGGTTTCAGGGTCACCCATACGCACATTGTATTCAATTACATAGGGATCGCCTGCCTTGTTCATCAGGCCTATAAAAATGAACCCCTGATAAGGTATATTGTCTTTTCTTAACCCTAAGAGCGTTGGCAACACAACAGTGTCACTGACCTTTTGCATAAACGCCTCATCCGCAAAAGGAACGGGACTCACAGCCCCCATGCCTCCTGTATTTGGACCGGAATCGTTGTCGCCTATTCGTTTATAATCTTTGGCCTCCGGCAATATGACATAATCGGAACCGTCTAAAGCAACAAAAACTGACAGCTCTATTCCTGTCAAAAACTCCTCAATAACTACCTTATCGGAGGCTGTCCCGAACTTGCCTTTGAGCAACATTTCCTCGAATTCCACGCAGGCTACATCATAATCGTTGCAGATCAAGACCCCTTTTCCTGCTGCCAAGCCGTCAGCTTTTAGCACAATAGGTAAGGTTTGCTCCTGAATATAGGATAACCCTTCCTCAAGATTCTCTTTGGTGAAGGTTTGGTAGGCAGCGGTTGGAATACCGTGCCGTGCCATGAATTGTTTGGAAAAGTCTTTGCTTCCCTCCAATTGAGCCCCTAATCTTCCCGGGCCTACCATTAGAATGTCTTTGAGTTCACCGGACGCTTCAAAGTAATCGCGAATACCTCTGACCAGCGGTTCCTCAGGACCCACTACGACCAGGTCTATGGCTTTCTCTAGGCAATATGAACCCAACTTCTCAAAATCATTTACTTCTATGGGCACGTTCACACCTAAAGTTGAGGTGCCTGCATTTCCCGGCGCTATGTATAACTCCTCACAATGGGTACTTTGGGTAATTTTCCACGCAAAGGCATGTTCTCTCCCCCCACTGCCTATAAGCAATATTTTCATTGGTTATTTTTAGTTTAGTTGGCGTGTTCGGATATGAATTTAATCCTGTAAACGCGAATTTCCTCCTCCGAGAAATCCTCTTCTTCCAGTTCCCCTAACGCATCTTTGATGTGGTCAGATTCAGCTGTCATGAAGTAATCATGCAGGATATCTTCCCGTTCTTCATCCATTATATTATCAATGTAATAATTAATGTTAAGTTTGGTTCCGCTATAGATTATCTGCTCCACTTCGTGAAGAAGTTCTTTCATAGAAATATTTAAATTGTTTGCAATCTCATCCAAGTCTATTTTTCGGTCAATCTGTTGAATGATTGAAATTTTGACCTTTGACCGGGTCCCGGAAGTCTTGACGACAACATCTGATGCGGTTATAATATCGTTTTCCTCTACATAGTTTTCAATAAGCTTCAGAAAGGTGGCTCCAAATTTGGCGACTTTTCCCATGCCCACCCCGTTGATTTGGGCCAGTTCATCCCGGCTTGTAGGATAGACGGTGGCCATCTCCTCCAACGAAGGATCTTGGAAAACCACATATGGAGGAAGGCCTTTTTGCTTTGCTATTTTTTTCCTTTCCGCCTTTAGCAGTTCAAATAATTTTTCATCATAAGCTTTGCCCACGCTGTTCATCTCCTCGGAGGAAATAGTTTCTGCTATTTCGTCAAAGTTGTGGTTTTTGCTTATGCTGATGGGATAAGGATTTTTCAGATACTCTTCGCTTTCATCTGAAAGAAGGATTACGCCATAATTTTCTATGTCTTTATCTAAAAGCCCAAAAATCATAACCTGACGAATCACTGTTTTCCAGTGGATCTCATCTTTATCCTTGCCTTTTCCAAATACCGATAATTGGTCGTGTCCGTAGCTGCTGATATAATCGTTCTCTTCTCCTCGAAGTAGATTTACGATGTGGTCGAGGCCAAACCGCTGTTGGGTCTGTTTGACAGCTTCAATGATTAATAGCGCATCTTCCTGGCCGTCAAACTTTTCCTTTGGTTTTTTACAATTGTCACAAAACCCACAGTCCTTCTTCATTTGCTCCCCAAAATAATGAAGCAAAAATCGCCTGCGGCATACAGAACTTTCGGCATAGGCAGCCATCTCCTGAAGCAGCACTTTGGCATTCTCCCGTTCATTTACAGGTTTGTCTTTGTTGAATTTTTCCAGCTTGACAATGTCTTCATAGCGGTAAAACATCAGACAATGGCCTTCGAGTCCGTCTCTTCCTGCACGCCCGGTTTCTTGATAGTATCCCTCCAAAGATTTTGGCACATCGTAGTGGATCACGTATCTGACATCGGGCTTGTCTATGCCCATGCCGAAAGCGATCGTAGCAACGATGACATCTACTTCCTCATTGAGAAAGTCATCCTGGTTTTTCACCCGTACATGTCCGTCCAATCCGGCATGATAAGGCGCTGCTTTAACGCCGTTTACCTGGAGCAATTCGGCTATTTCTTCGACTTTCTTACGGCTAAGGCAATAGATGATTCCGGATTTGCCCTTGTTGGTTTTGATGTACTTGATGATCTGCTTTTTGGTCTCATTCTTTATTTTTGGCCTTACCTCGTAATAGAGGTTTGTCCGGTTAAAGGATGACTTGAAGAGGTCAGCTTCTTCCATCTGCAGGTTTTTTTGGATGTCCTGCTGGACCTTGGGTGTAGCTGTTGCTGTCAGAGCTATTACGGGAAGGTTGTTGCCCACCAAGCTGATTATGGTTTTGATCTTCCGGTACTCAGGTCTGAAATCATGGCCCCACTCCGAGATGCAATGCGCCTCATCTATAGCCACAAAGCTGATGTTAGAACCACTAAGGAAATTGATATTTTCCTCCTTGGTAAGCGATTCAGGAGCAACATACAAAAGCTTGGTAAGCCCGGCTTTCACCTCACTTTTCACCCTGTTGGTCTCTGATTTACTCAAAGTGGAATTGAGGAAATGGGCATTGATCCCAAAGGAATTCAATTGATCCACCTGATTTTTCATTAGTGCAATCAGCGGCGAAATAACAATGGCAGTGCCATCCTTAATCACCGCCGGCAGCTGATAGCAAAGAGACTTGCCTGCCCCGGTGGGCATAATAACAAAGGTGTTATTTCCTTTTAATATATTGTCAACTATTGCTTCCTGATTTCCCCTAAACTGGTTGAAACCAAAAATTCGTTTTAAATTTTCTTTTACAGTAGAATCCACTCCCTAAATCGTTTAAAGATTTGCCCCGCTCATTTCATTAAAGTATGTAGGAAATCTTTCCTACTTTTGTACAAATTTAATGATTAACAGCAGCAAAATTGAATTTAGTGAAAAATATTAAATATACCGCTATAAAAGTTCTTCAAAACGAGGCTGAGGCTGTAAAAGGGCTTATATCTTTTATAGACGAAGACTTTGAGGCATGTGTGAACGCCATTCTTTCCTCTGAAGGAAGAGTAGTCATTACAGGTATCGGAAAAAGCGCTATCGTTGCCAATAAAATTGTGGCAACGTTGAATTCTACAGGTACTCCTTCTTTGTTTATGCATGCGGCTGATGCAATTCATGGGGATTTAGGTATGATTAAAGAAGAAGATTTTGTAATTTGTGTTTCGAAAAGCGGAAATACGCCGGAGATAAAGGTGCTGGTCCCCCTTCTGAAAAGTTTGGGAGCCAAGTTGATTGCTTTGGTTTCCCAAAAAGACAGTTATCTGGCTGAACATGCTGACTTTACCCTATATGCTGGTTTCGAAGTTGAAGCCTGCCCCCACAATTTGGCCCCTACCACCAGTACCACTGTTCAAATGGCCATGGGGGATGCGCTAGCCGTCTGCCTGCTTGAATCCAGGGGATTTACAGCAGCTGATTTTGCGAAGTTCCATCCAGGTGGATCTCTCGGCAAGAGACTGTATCTCACAGTAGAAGACCTATTGGTAAGAAATCAGGTTCCCATCGTTTATGCAAACGCACGCCTGCATGAAGTAATTGTGGAAATAAGCAGTAAACGCTTGGGTGCGACTGCTGTCGTGGATGATGAAAAACAGTTAGTGGGCATCATCACAGATGGAGATCTTCGGAGGATGCTGGAAAGGAATCCGAACTTAACCGTGGTGCGGGCATCGGATATAATGACAGCCAACCCCAAAACCATTTCCACGGCTGAGTATGCAATCAATGCGCTTGAAATAATGAAAATATTCAACATCACACAACTCGTAGCCATGCAAGAATCCAGGATCATGGGCTTCGTCCATATCCATGACTTGATGAAGGAGGGGATCGTCTAGCATTTATGAAAAATCAACCATATATCGTTATTCTTGCAGGCGGTTTGGGGATAAAACTTTGGCCTCAAAGTAGATACAGCAAGCCCAAACAATTTTTAGATTTGATAGGCACAGGCAGAACCCTGCTGCAGATGACCTTTGACCGATTTGTTCAAAACTATTCGGTTGACCGGTTCATGATTGTCACTAGTAAGCGGTATTTTCAACTGGTAAAGGAGCAGCTTCCGGAACTTGAAGACAGCCAGATAATCGTAGAACCCATTCGTAGAAACACAGGTGCATCCTTGGCTCTTGTAAGCTATGTGATAAAAAAGTTGAATCCGAATGCAACCGTAGTTGTCAGCCCTTCGGATCAATTAATAGTAAATGAAATCGCATTTTTCAATGCCATCACTGACGCCATACAGGTTTCAGAATCATCTGAAAGACTCGTTGCAGTCGGGGTCGAACCCCATAGCCCCGATACTTCCTGTGGGTATATCCAATATCTGGAACAACCTGGCCAATTAGCCATGAAAGTAAAAACCTTTACGGAAAAACCGGATCTTGAGCTGGCTGAAACTTTTGTCAATAGCGGGGATTTTCTATGGAACTCAGGTATATTTATTTGGAATAACGAAAGTATCATAAAGACTATCGAAAAGAACCTTCCGGAATTGGCGGAAGTTTTTGAAGAGGGTATTCCTTATTATGGGACCTCCGATGAATCTGCCTATTTGAAAAAAGCCTACAGCCTTATAAAAAGTGTTTCCATAAATTATGGAATTCTTCAAAAATCGGATAATGTGTATGTGGTTTTGGGCCAATTTGGATGGTCTGACCTGGGTTCATGGCAGAATTTGTATGACCTGAAATCTAAGGACGGCAGTAAAAATGTGCCTGAGGGAAACACCTTGCTTTATGATACGGAAAATTGTTTCGTAAAAGTAAATCCCGAGAAACTGGTTGTTATTCAGGGACTAAAAAATTACCTCGTAAGTGACAACGACAACGTACTGTTGATCTGCAAACTGGGGGAGGAAGATAAATTCCGGGAATTTTTAAAGGACGCAAAAGAAAAAGGAGGGGACTATATATAATATAGGGCTTCATTTATTTTCTTCGGAGTCGGAATTTGTATTGGGTATAAATTTTTCAGGGATTTGGCTTTTCGCAGCCACTCCCAGTTTTCTGAGCTTTTCTACCTGACCGATCAGGTTTCCATTACCGGTGTGTAATTGTCTCATTGCCAAGGAATATGCATCTGAGGAGCGCTCAAGGTACTTTCCCATGTCTTCCAAGGTGCCCAAAAAGGAAACAAATTTATCATAAAGCATCCCACCCCGATTAGCAATTTCCACGGCATGTTTCGTTTGGTCGTCGCGAACCCACAGATCCTTGATCATCTTCAACGCAGCAATGAGGTTGCTGCTGCTTATCATCAAAATCCTCTTTTTATAAGCGTATTCCCACAAATTTGGATCAGCCTGAACGGCTGTGATATATGCAGCTTCCACCGGAACAAACATGATGACGAAATCCAATACTTTGGCATAGGACTCGTATTGCTTGGAAGACAGTTGGTCAATATGGGTTCGGATAGCGCGAACGTGGTCTTTCAAGGCCCTTGTTTGTTCGGAATCATCTTCGGAAGAGCAAAATAGTTCGTATGACAATAAAGACACCTTGGAATCAATAATCACCTTTCTGTCGTCCGGATAATTAATGGTTAGGTCGGGTTGCATTTTTTTGCCGTCAGGACCAAGGAGATACCCTCCGGAATTATCCTTTAAGAACTCCTGGACCACGTAATGCCGGTTTCTTTCCAGTCCTGAATTCTGAAGAATGGTTTCCAGAATGGCCTCTCCCCAATTTCCCCTGATCTTCGAGTTTCCTTTCAGTGCATTGGTGAGATTTCTGGCCTCCTCACTGATTAGCTGGTTTAAAGCTGCCAGTTCTTTTACCCTGGATTCCAACGAAAACCTTTCCTTGGATTCCTTATCGTAAGTCTCCTGAACTTTATTCCGAAATGACTCCAATTCTTTTCCCAACGGGTGAAGTAGTTGTTGGATGTTTTCTTTGTTCTGAAGAGAAAATTTCCGGGACTTTTCCTCAAAAATGGAATTCGCCAACAATTCAAACTCATTGGCGAATTTCTTTCCCATTTGCTCCCATTCTCCTTTCTGGTGTTTGATTTTCTCCTCTAAATGGAGTTTTTCTTGCTCAAGCACCGCATGTTTTACCTGGAGATCCCTGACTTGTTCCTGGAGTGATTCACTTCGATGTTGACTCTTTTGCAAAAAGAAAAAGAGGGTCCCCAAGCCCATAAAAAGTAACAACGCAACCAGAAAGAAAATTAACTCCATGGGAATGTTACCTTATACGCTTCGCTGACGCAATGCTTCGTAAATGACCACTCCGGCAGCTACGGATACATTTAGGCTTTCTATATGCCCTTTCATTGGGATTTTTACATAGTCATCACTGATGCCCAAGAGCTCTTGAGAAATCCCGTCCTCTTCCGATCCCATAATTAAGGCAGTAGGAGCGGAAAAATCTGCCGAATAGATGTTTCTGTCCGTCTTTTCCGTCACGCTGACAATGGTTAACCCCATTTTTTTAAGGTCCTTTACGGTATAGTATAGATTTTTGGACCTGCATACAGGAAGGTAATTAAGGGCACCCGCCGAGGTCTTCACAGCATCAGAGTTGATCTGCGCGCTTCCCCGTTCCGGGATTACTACGGCATGCACTCCCGCGACATCCGCAGTGCGGCAAATCGCCCCAAAATTTCTTACATCCGTAATTCGATCCAAAATCAGTATTAGAGGCGACACTCCCTTGCTGAAGCAAGTGTCCACGACATTGTCCAAGGAAGCGTAGGCAATGGAAGAAATATAGGCGACCACTCCTTGATGATTCTTGCGGGTTATCCGGTTGAGTTTTCCTTCCGGAACTTTAGTTACCGGAACCCGCTTGAGTCTGGCCAATTCCGTTAGTTCCTTGGTCAATTCACTGCTTTGCTCTTTGTTTAACAGGATCTTGTCAATTTCCTGGTCAGCATGAAGTGCCTCCATGATTGCCCGGATACCAAAAATATAATCTTTATCGCTTTCCTGTTTGTTGATCAGAAAACCATCATTCCGTTTCTCCATGCTGTTATGGTTTTAAACCACTCGGGTTGGTAGGCCCTTGACCGGTTTAGGGTGTAGTAGTTCGGTGTCAAAATATTTTTTATCCGGGCAAAGGTAAAGGTAATTCTTGAATTTGAGTTATTGGACAGATAAATCCACGATTCCCGATCAAGTTCGAAGTATACTTCTGATGGGGGACCCATGATAATGTACACCATGCCCCGGTCTGTCGCCCAACCTTCCTTAAAATCAGTGAACAGTAAATTGGCAAACTCAACCTGGCGGAAATATTCCCTGATAAGATTTTTGGCTTTTTCCTCGCTACGTGTCATGCGGATCCAATACTCATCCAATGCCAGCTTTTTGTTCTCTGCCTTAAGGAGATTTTCGTGCTCCTGTCTAGTGGAAATGTAAGTCACCATCTGTATCATTTCCTCCCAAGTGGAAACAGTGGGGAAGGACTTAGGAGTCGTTTTTATCAAAAGGCCATTGTTTGAGGTAGTATCATCTTGAATAAAATAATAACCCCTATCCTCAAAGGGTTGCGGGACATTCACTAAAAAGGAGCCCCGGTAATCCACTTCGATGTCTTTGGCCACAGGGGCGGGCTTGGTTTCCATGGGGGGAAGTGGTAATGGAAATTCCTGCGGATAAAAAAACTGATGGAGATTGATGGCCCCACTACTTTTAAACAACAGCGATTCCCCTACATTCAGGTATTGTTGGTCAAAGGGAATATCGTTTCCAAAATATGCCCCAAACTTCGGATGACTGGGCACATAGGGACTAATGAGGTCCATGTGGTATACGTATTCATCCCCCTGACGGGTATCCTTGGCCATAAATACGGCATAGGCCTCGGATTGATTGGCTCCCAAAGTAACCTCTTCTTCGAAAAGAAAATGCCGATCAGTATTTTTTTTGAGACTTTCCTGATCGAAGGCAATGATCATTTCATCTGTGATTTCCTCCTGAAAACTTTCCACGAGGGCATAACTGAAGAGATAATTGTCAAATGAGGGGTCTTCTTCGATTTTGTCTACAACAAATTGCAGCGTGAATGTTTTTTCAGCATGTTGCAAGGGGATGATTTTCAATGAAATACGTGAGTACCTTGAATACCTTAAGTTTTGATTCATTTCCGACAATCTGGTTTGGCTGTAACCGGATACGACGGTTGTGAAGAGGATCAATAGACTTACGATCGAAATTCTCATATGGGGTGTCTTTACTTTTTTCATCGTTGGTTTGAAAATTAACCGTAATTTTGTTGAAAATAATAAAATTTTAAATGGCTACCTATACAACGGAAATAACTTCGGATAAGTTGATTAGTGACAATCCAATTCATCAACGATTGTTGAAGGCATATCTTGCCGCAAAACCAATGGTAAAGGGGGATTTGCTGGAAGTTGGTTGTGGAGAGGGTAGGGGCATAGAAATATTGGCTTCTCAAATAGACTCCTATCTTGGCTTGGACAAGATCCCGGAAGTCATTGGCATGCTTTCCGGAAAATTTCCCGATTATTCGTTCCAAACAGCTCATATCCCACCGCTAAGTGAAATCCCCTCAGATACCTACGACACAGTGGTTAGTTTTCAAGTGATAGAACATATTGATGACGACAGGTTGTTTCTTCAGGAATTGCACAGGGTGTTGAAACCCGGGGGGCAGGCAATTATTTCTACTCCAAACATCAATTTTTCTCTCAGCAGAAATCCGTGGCATGTTAGGGAGTATACCCCTGAGCAGTTAAGGTCGCTTTGCGAACCTATTTTTTCAACCACTATTACTAAAGGAATAAGCGGGAATGCCAAGGTGATGGCATACCATGAGGCCAACCGTAAATCTGTTCGGAAGTTTACCAGGTGGGATATATTGAATTTGCAATACCGATTGCCGGCTTCCGTGTTGAAGGTCCCATATGAGGTGCTTAATCGGATCAACCGCAATGCCCTTCACCGGCAGGAAGGAAAAAAAGTCACCGACATTACCCACGAAGATTACCCGCTGATAGACGATCCTTCGAAGGCGTTGGACTTATTTTATATATTGAAAAAATAACAAAAGTAAAAAGGAAATAAGGACCGCAAAGGTCACAAGTTAGGCACAGAGGCCGCAAAGGATATCAAAAATCTCTATGTGAACTGCTGTGTACGATGTGGGTTGAAATAGACTATAGGAGGACGCAAAGGGATAAGTGAGGCAACAAAGAAATGAAAAAAAATATCCATGTCTTTTGTGAAACTTGGTTACCTCTCTGGTTTTTTAAGTGACCAAAATGAGGCATTGAAAATTGTCAATGATTTTCTTCAAGCAATTTGGCAAAAGCGACTACATTAGGATACATGTTTTTTTCAGCAAATACCTCTTGCGGCGAGAAATAGCGGATTTCCACACATTCTGGGGTAGGTTTGAATCTTTCGTGCTCCAGTCTGGTTTCGTACATCACGTTTGAAATATGCACGCCCTTGTGATTGATACAGGTAAAGAAATAACTTGGTTGATTGGCGATGAAAGTAGTTTTCAGTGACATTTCCTCCCAAATTTCCCGTTTTAATCCCTCATGGGGTGTCTCTCCAAAATCCAGTCCACCCCCGGGAAGCTCCCAAAGGCCATTGTCCTCTTTTACTAGCATAAATTTGTTTTCGTCATTTAATATAATAGCTTTTACACTAATCCGATAAAAACACTCAGGGATAGTTAGGGTCATAAAAGGTGATGGATTTTAAATTTACTGTTTGGGTATCCAAACTACTTTTTGTTCAGAAATATGATCCGCCCTCAAAATTTCGCCGTAAAGTTCAGGCCGTCGGGCTTTCTTGTACCGGTAGCCTCCTGCTTGGGTAAGTTTTTCGGGAGTGACCAGTGCGATAGCCATGTCATCGTCCAATTTTCGGCATTCTGCAATGATGTCTCCAAATGGATCCAAAATCATGGCACAGCCGTTTTTCAGCTGGTCGTCGTCCATTCCGATTGGATTGGAAAATACCACATAAATCCCATTGTCATAAGCACGTGCGGGTAACCATTTCATTAACCAAGCCCGTCCTTTTAACCCGTCAAATTCAATTCTTAGAGAAGTGGGGTCTTGGTTTCTGTTTTTCCATAAGCCCGGATCAACAAATCCCGCCCCCGGCCTGGTAGATGGTGTACACATCGTAACATGGGGCATGAATATAATATCCGCTCCCAATAAATTTGTAGCCCTCACATTTTCGATAATATTGTTGTCGTAGCAGATCAGAATACCACATTTCCATCCATACAGATCAAACACACAAAAAGAATTTCCCGGCTTGATGTGGGGATTGATAAACGGATGAAGCTTTCGGTATTTGGCTACCAATCCATTTTCGTCCACGCAAACATAGGCTTTGAATATATCGTCGTTGCTGTCTTTCTCAAACAATCCTGCCAAGATCGCGATCTTATAGGTTCTTGCGATTTCCTGCAGGCGTATTATGCTGGGACCGTCGGGTATTGTTTCCGCAAGCTCAAGCATTTGATCTTTGGTTAGGTTTCGGGCAAAAGTGTAGCCTGTGATTGAGCATTCATGAAAGGCAATGACCTTTGCCCCTTCCTCAGAGGCCTTGTGGCAAAAAGACTCAATAATGCCCAAATTGTGGTCTTTGTCCCCACTTTTGTTTTCGAATTGGACCGATGCGATCTTGATGGGATTCATAAGGTTAGGTTATTTATAAACAATTTACAATGGGCCGGATGACCCCATGGAATTAAAGTAGTCGACAAGATAACCATTAATTGTTTTTGGGGAAAAGTTTTACCCAAGAGCAAATGAAAAAAGCCCAAATTACAACCATTTAGGGATTGCCATTCGGGCTAAAATTATTGAATTGAAAATAAGGTGGTGGCAGTGTTTTTATTTTTCGATTTTCTTTTCCGGAAGAATGATGTAGAAGGTTCTTTCAGGGTATAGCAACTCTTCTGCTTCGGTGAGTTTCCCCTTACATTCGTAGGCAGGCAGGCCAGGGTCTGCCGATACCCGTAATTTTTTTAACCGAAAGCTGACGTAATTACCCAATGGGGGAACAGCAATGGGCATTGGGTTTTCGCTGTTGATTTTCAGTTCAGTCATTCCGACTTTGTCGGTGAAAGTTTCATCCAATTGATACGAGTCAAACTCCTGGTATAAGGTCACAGACTTTGCTGGGAAAGTTTCCATTCCTGTTACATCTTGGCCAAATGTTTGGAAAGAAATCAAACAAGCAAATATTATAGGGATCATTAGCTTTTTCATGATGCAAAAGTTTTAGATGAAACGTTACGTTGTCAATATATTGGTTATAATCCAAAAATCATACTATTTTGTAAACCAATTTAAAAAAAGATAAAAAACTTTTTTTCATGAAGAGTGGTCACTTCATTATTTGGACGGAAAAAATGAAGAAATTTTATCGAATTGTCCACGAAGAAATCTACCTCTCACTGACAGGAATAAGTGACGGCTTGCGATCATCTTTTTATCCGGTTCACTTTGAATGGAGCAAATTTCAAATTGTTAATTCCACTAATTTCAAAGACAATACGGCAGTATTTCCTTAAGCGTTACTTCTGTTTATCGATCCGATCGGAAATTGTCCTGAGTAGGGATTGGTCATTCGGAGCATCACCTAAAAGTTGCCAAATCATGATTCCACCAGCTTTGCTCGACAGGGCAAAATCTACCTTTTGTGTGATGGTTCCTATGCCATTATAATATAAGGTGCCACCTTCATCGAATGAAATTTCATCCAGGTCTGCGTCATTGGGGTAGGACTCCAAAATCCGCCTGTAGGTCATACTGCCGGGAGCACCCGGTCCGAAACCATACCCATAAAAAGGTAACCCAATCAAGAGCTTTTCCGCGGGGACACCCCTCTCGGTATGGAAATAGTTGAAATCATCCACGACCATCTCATAAGGTGCATGCTGCCCGGGTCTGGAAAGGTTCCACGGCCCAGTTTTGTCGTAGGACATCACGTTTATTAGATCAAAATAGGAGAGCGTCTGATCTGAAATTTTGTGGGCGTTCCAACTGGCTAAGGCCGCAGTCATCTTTTTGCCTGTAGGACGGATTGCTTCATAAAGATCACTGATAAATGGGGCATAATGGTCATTGATCAGGTCGTTTTCCAAATCCACATCGACTCCATCAAAGCTATTATTTTCCATAAACAACTTGATTTCGGAGATGAACTGTCCCCTGTTCTCAGGACGAATCAAATTTTCCATATGGGGAGGAGGACTGCCTCCACCAATGGAGAAAAAGACTTCTACATTAGCTGCTTTTATTTGGGCAATAGCATTAGTCAAGTCCTCGGATCCGGAGAAGCTGCCCGATTCATCGGGATGGATAAAGGCCAAGTTGATGGAAGTAAGGTGATCTAAGTCTACCTGTGCGAGACCTGACGACCAATTTTCGGGACTGAACAAATAACCAAGCACCCGAAAATTTTCCTGTTTTTCCGGTTTCTCATCCTGGCAGGAGTAGGACTGTAAGAAGAGGATTAGGGAAAGAAATAATAATTTAATTCTAGACATAGGGATAGTTTTATTGAAAACCGACAGAATGAAATTGGAAATCAGTCTAAACTTAGCGACTTTTTGGAGGAAAATTATTTATTTCAGTTGAAAAATATGAGACTAGCCTCCTGAAATAAAAATCCTTTACTTAATATCTTCGGGTTTAGTTTGGTAGTTGGCCATTGCAAATGGCTATTTGATGATTTCTCCCCTCAATCCGATTTTGATAAAAAGATGTAGTGGCTACTACACCTATTGTTTTTTCCGCTATCTTATTCTATACTGAAATCCAACCCTTAAATATCTGGAATTGGCCGATTCGCTTGGGGATGCTTCAGGGTAATTCGTCAAGCCATGTGAATACCCCAGAGACAAACCCATTTTACCTAGATAATTGATAAACTCTATCCGTGGCCGAAAATCTATTTTAGCGCCATTGGTTCTATATGTCCAGTTCCATTCTTGGCTTTCTATGGTAACGTCGTAGATGTTTTGACTTTTTAATCCTATTCCAAGGTCTGGGCCTATCATAACAGTGCTTTTTAATCTGGGGATAAGATTGATACTCCTGCCAATCGAAGGAAAGAATTTCAGAAAACTGGTTCTATAGACATGTTTGCCTGCATCTGTATTTATTGCCTCTGGGATCATCCCACTAACAGATCGAATGTGTTGCCTGCTTGCAAGGGATTCAACACTTACCTCTATTCCAAATACAAGTTGGCCTTCCGTTTCCTTTTGAACGCTGATTCCCAGGCCATAGGAAACAGTCCCAAGACTGCCATACGGTGAAGTTGTGTAATGAGGGATAGTTGCTACATCAGATAATATTAGCGTAGTACTGGATCCCATGCCTTCTCCTTTGTGAAAAAATAGCCACTATTTGCATGAACTGAAACCCGTGTTTCCTGAGAAAATCCAGATGAATTTAAACAAAAAAACAATACTACTACTAGGTATAAATTTTTCATTTTGGGTCTAGGTTTGTTAAAAATTAAAGATCGTACAATAATCCAGACGCACTCTGTGTACAAAACGCTACAACCAACACATTTCATAAAAAATCTTCAACCTCATCAAGGGACGAATTGGGCTAAATAATGATGTAGGGAAAAAAAATCCGAATTGAAACTCGCCTTATCTTTTTTGAAATAATTCATCGACCCGAGGAAAAGTTGGCAGCCCAACCAATTATGGGTTTTGGCGGTAGGGGGTTTCACATATTGACTGCTTGGTGGCCAAAACGGGGAACAAGGGGTGTCGTTTTTAACCATGGGTTGAAACCCACGGCTACTATATCAGTCGCCCCGGCTGGGGCTTTAGATTGATTTATCCTAAGTACCTTTTTGGTCAACTCCCCCTCCTGTTTTAGGAGGGGGCTGGGGGATGGTTTTGGCGGTTAATCAATTACAAATTATCAATTAACCTAAAAACCAAACAACTTATCAACCCCATCAGCTCATTTACCGAACCATCATCAACCCATCAACCCAACTCAATTACCCAAAGCAGCAAATACCCGCTTACTATCTTGCCCACCCTGGGAATCAATAACCTTTAGGGTATTCCACCCTTCCTTAAAATGAACAGGTAAGCTATGGCTCTTGCTCGTAGTACCCAAAAAATGATCGTCCAAGTACCAATAAATAGATTCATCGGAGTTGTTGTGCCCTACGCGGCAGAGTACCGCCTGCGTTTTTCCGTCAAAATCCCTTGGAAGAAATACATTCGCATCCAAGTTCGGATAAATGATGCTCACTGCCTGTTCAGCCCGGTAGGCAGGACAATCCGGAAAATGGGCAACCAAAGGAACTATGTATTGGCCTTTTAATCTTAGGTAGTATGCGATATCTGGCGGATAGACTGTGGCGGATTCCCGAACCTGCCCAGGTCCATCCCAACAGCGGGAGCAAGTTTGATGTCTATGGTTATGCGAAAAATACCGGAACTGATGGTATTCACAATTTTTTAGAGGCTTCATTCCGCGGGGCACTACCTTGTTAATCGATTCAGGACATGCATAAGTAGCTCGAAAGCCTGATAAGGAACAAATGCTCTGAGTTTTAAAATGCATTTCCTTTTTCTCAAACCAACCTTCTTTTTTCGGCATGGCCTGAAGAATATCAAACAGAATGGGCCCGGCAGTTCCTGCCCCGCTTAGGTTTTTGTTGCTTTCTCCGTTAAAGTTGCCTGCCCAAACGGCAATGGTGACATCGGGATTTACACCAATAGCCCAGGCATCCTTGTGGCCGTAACTGGTGCCTGTCTTCCAGGCAAAATTCCTTGAACCCGAAAATCTCTCCCAGAAATACTCACTGCCGGGACGTTTGAGTTCTTTCAGCATTTCCAGCGTCAGATAGCTGCTTCCTGGGCTGATTAGCTGGAGCGCATTGGTTGGCTTGTTCGAAGACAGCAGGTAGTTGTCGGTAAATAAGCCCTCATTGGCCAACCCACGATATAGGCTAACCATATCCCAAAGCGATACTTCCGCCCCGCCTAAAATCAAAGGCAATCCATAATCGTCCGCTGTTCTGAAAAGTGAGCTCACACCCGCAGCTTTCAAAAAACCGTAAAATTGAAATAGACCATAACTGTTCAACAACCTCACCGCCGGAATATTCAGTGATTGGATCAACGCATCTTTTGCTGTGGCTACGCCTTGATATTCCCTGCTGGCATTTTTTGGCGAAAATCCCTCAAAGTAAGTGGGCAAATCCCGGATATAGCTATCAGTTGTTATCAACCCCTCATCCATACTCAGCGCATAGAGAAAAGGTTTAAGAATGGATCCGCTCGACCGTGCAGCCATTACACCGTTTACCTGACCGCCATGTTGGGCATCAAAAAAATCAGGGGAACCCACATAGGCTTTTATGGCACCACTTTTTGTATCGGCAATAAGTATGGAAAGGTTATGTATCCCATAAGGAGCCAATCGGCGGGCGTACCGATTAGCAATTTGGTTGATTTGTTTTTGGAGCGATCCGTCTAACGTTGTCTGAAGTATATGTTGCTCCGGAAATGTTTGTCTGAGAAATTGGGCTAAGTGGGGAGTTTTGGAAGTAATCCTTAGAAATCCCTCCGGGAGTGGTTCCAGCTTGGCCAATTCCGCTGCTTGACCATCCAAACTGCCTTTTTCCAACAGTTTTGTAAGCAACCGATCCCGTTTTTGCTTGAGTGCGGAAGAAGTTTTGGATGGATAAATCAACCCAGGGGCATTTGGCAGCACGGCCAAGGTAGCTGCCTCACTCCAAGTAAGTTCACGAGCTTCTTTCCCAAAAAACATGCGCGCCGCCGTTTGGTATCCGACTACATTGCCTCCATAGGGAGCATGGTCTAAATAAAGGCGCAGTAGTTCTTCTTTTGAATAATGTAAGCTCAATTTGACGGCAAAGAGCGCCTCAAAAAACTTATTTAGATATGTGCGGGGCTTTGGGCGGGACATGCGGGCTACCTGCATCGGAATCGTGCTGGCACCACTGACCGTTTTTCCGGAAATAAGATTCTGATAAACCGCCCTACCAAGAGCAGGAACATCTACCCCTAGGTGCCTGTAATATCCCTCGTCCTCAAAGGAGAGGGCGGCCTGCTTCAGTTTGTCATTTACAGATACCTCCTCTGGAGGAAAATGCCATTGCTCCCGGTCGTTCAAGAACGCATGCAGTATATCACCGTTTTCTTCCTTTACCAACGTACTATAATCGTCCGGAAATAGCGGATCTACTGGTGGGACAACTAGGTACAGCACTAGTATTCCTATCAGCAATAAGCCTGCACTAATCCCCTTCGGTAGCCTACTTAAACGCTTCCACATGGACTTTCCTTCCATCGGTTTTGGCTTTATAGTCGTTGTTGTACATGGCTTCAAGCAAAGTGCCTGGAAGCCAAAAATCCCCTGCGGATACCGCATTGATCTTCAGGATAAATTCCTTGGTTTCGGGTCCGGTTAAGTCAAAAAACCACATCGCCCTGTCATCCCGAATATCCAAGTAGTCTTCTTTATTTAGGTTCAGACTGTTGGTCCAGTCTGGAAGCAACGTATTGTTGATCCGGGTATTTTCTATTTGCCAGCCGGATGGGAGAAGTTGGGTTAGGGCGATTTCAGTTACCGAACTTGCCGGACCGGTATTTTTTGCCCGGAATTTGCCATAGATTGTCTGCCCCTGCTGTAGTGAAGCAGGGTTGATGCCTTTTCCACTTTCATCGTGCCAACTGACTTCCAAGCTTAGGTTTTGTTGAATTGCGGGTCTGACATCTTTTAATGGAACTCCGCTCCAAGATAAGCTGGCATATACTTCCTCCACTGCAGAGTTGTTGCTTAGGCTTACCTGTATAGTTTGGTTGAAATTTTCACGGATTGGCAAGGTTACTTTCCCCTTTTCATTGAAATCCAGTTTACGCCCATTGGCCAAAGTGACGCTACCACGAATGATTTGAGAGCCTGAAGTAGTGATACCTGCGGCATCAAAATACTTGCCAAGGGCCAGCAGCATATATCCCGCACTTTGGGTGCTGAGGTATTCTTTGCTGGAAAGGGTGGAGGCTATGGACTTGGCCAGCAACTCAGCTTGACCCATTTGATCCATCAGCGTAGCAGCGTAAAGACGGATGGCATCGTCCCGGTGGACCGACGCAAAATCGTAGGAAAAGGGTTCATACGTTTTGGTAACTGTCATAGATGAGGAAAGAATTCGATCCCGAACATTTCCAGCGCCTGCCAGGTGGTAGGCAGCTGCCAGCATGGTTTTTTCTGTACGGTCCATATTGTTCAGTTCATTTTCCAACAGTAAGTTCATCTCAGCAACCGGCTGCTCTCCCGCCAGCGCAAGGATAAATGCCCTGTTCACCCGAGTGGTTAACTTGCCGCCGTGTTGGCGGGCACCGGATTTTAGCCATTCAATGGCACCGTTGTAGAGGTATTCCGGGATGGAATAACCCATCTTTTTGGCTTCGACCAAAAAGTGTACCGCATAGTTTGTTCCCCATTCAGACTCGTCGGATTCACCAGGCCAATAGGAGAATCCCCCATCGGGAAGGTTGAATTGTTGCAATTTCAAAATGCCAGCATTTATATTTTTATCGATTTCTGAGGCATCAGATCCGGCAAAATAGCCCATTTTTTTTAAAAAAAGTTGGGGAAAAACGGCGGAAGTTACTTGTTCTAAACACCCATAGGGATAGTCAATAAGCCACTTGATCCTGTGATCAAAGTCCATGTCCGGGAAAATACTGAGCGTAAGTTGGGCTGTATTGGTTCCCGTTAAACCTATCGCTGGAATTTGGAGGGAAAGGGGACTGGTTTTGTTTAGTTTCTGCGTTTGCTGATCATAGATTCGGGGAGATGCGGGAACCACCTGTATATTGGTCGTGGATTTTGCCGAAAATGCCCCAGCCTCTGCACTTAGATTTATTTGAGCGGGACCCGCCGCTTCTTTTACCCGAACCTTAAATGAAATAGCAGCTTCATCACGCTGCGAAAAATTCACGCTGGATGCAGCATTTCCGATGATTTCAAGTGGGCCTGTGGTGCGCAATGTGAAATTGGCGGTGGATATCGTCGGGTTAGTCCTGAAAAGGGCCACAGGTAGCAAAAACTCATCGCCCGGTTTTAAGGTGCGTGGAATTCCAGGTTGCATGATAAGATCAGATTTGACCGGAACGGTTTTCTCCGCGTGCCCAAAGCTTGCCTGCTGGGTACCAACCACCATGATCCGAACAGCACCGTTGTAGTTGGGCATATTGAATTTTACCGTCGCCTTACCCTGATCGTCAGTGGTTATCGGTCCGCTAAACATACTTACCGGAATAAAACGCTGCTGACCGTTTACCGGATCCAGTTGGGACTCCCTGTAATCCAACCCGTCGGCCCCCCCAATGGAAAAGGTCTGAAACACATCCGCTTTATTGGCACTGATGACATGTGAAAAGACATCAAAACTTTCCACATAGAGCCCGACCTTTTTATAAAATTCATTCCAGGGACTTGGAGTAGGAAACTGAGTCAGGCTTAAAAGCCCCTCGTCTACGACAGCAATAGTAAACTGGGCCTTTTTTTGGTTTGCTGTACTTACACGAACTTCAAAGGGTTCATTGGGAGCCAGAGTCTCTTTCACAGCTAAGTTAAACTGGATTTTGGTGTCGGGATCCTCCAGCATAATGGGTATGATGCCAAACATGCGAATGGGTCTGTCGTTGACGGTCTGATCATGTGGCTGAATAACGGATACAGTCACATATACATTGGGCAACATAGACTTATCAAGAGGAATATCCAAGATAAGCTCATCGCCGTCTTCGGAAGAGGGATCTACCCAAAACCAGTTTAACATCTGTCGACCCTTCTCCAAGGTGACAAGCACGTTTCCATGTCTTGGATTTGGAAGTTTGATTTTTGCTGTTTCTTGGGAAGAATAGGTGGATTTGTCGGATTTTAATGCAAGCGTTCCCTCATTAAGATCCCCTCCCGGCACACTGCCATAGGGATAGGCACTAAAGAAAAAGGAGCTGCTGTGTCCAGTGCTGCCGTCACTGACTTCAATAAGATACTCTCCGTTTTCCCCCGGGGTAAAGGGTACGAATGCCGTTCCGTTCTGAACATCGACCGTTCCTTCGGTTTCAAAGTAGGTTTGGCTGTCTTCTTTGTATTTAAGCTGATAGGTTCTCCGGTTGTCGTATTGGTACCACCACATTTTGTCGTTGCGGTAAATCCGGTAGGTAAGTTGTCTGCCGCTCACCTTTTTGCCCTGCAAGTCTAAAAGAATTACCGGGAATTTGGCTTCCTCATTGGTTTTAAAATACCCGTAACCACTGGGATCGCTGATCCCAACATAGCGGTCGTAAGGGTTGATGTCAACGACGTTCCATCCCTCATTGGGTTGGCCAGTTTTATCCAATACCTTGGCTATCAGCTTTCCTTTCAATGCTGAAGGTACCGTTCCCAAAGCAGGTATGGTCCAACTGCCGCTTAGGTTCCCATCATGGTCCAGATCTCCTTTCATCACCTGCTGGGTTATAGAGTTAAACTCCAAGTCAGCTCGGGTAAAGGAATAGGTGGGGAAGGCAGGAAATTTCACCGTGTAAGGATGGATTTCAATGTCTACCTCAGCCTTTAGCTCAGCGGCAGGCGCCCCAAAGAGGTAATTGACATTGAGGTCAAAATCAACAGTTAGGTCGGTGCGGGTTAACTGACGCTTAGTAGGTTTTACCTGTACCTTGAGCTGTTCGGCAACCACCGTCTCTATTTTTAAATCTTGATAGAAATGTGAGCCACCCGCATTGATATAAATATTATAATTCCCAGTTGGTGCGTTGTCCGCTGTTTTAAACCCAAAGACATAAAGTCCGTCGGTCCCTTTTACAGTGGTATGCTCATAAATGGGATTGTATTGGGGGTCGTTGACGGTGATACTTACAGGGTGGTCGGTAGGGAAGGTGTTGTTGGCGTTTTTGACCATCAAGCTCACATGAACTGAGTCGCCTGGTCGGTAAACACCCCGCTCCGTGTAGATAAAACCTTTGGTCCCATTGCCATATTCTCCCACGCCTCCCACATCAAAGCCGGAGCTGCTCCAGCGCATTTCACTTCTGTTTAGCAGGGTGGTTTGTTTGCCACTTTCAGCCATCACATAATAAAAATACTGGTTGGACGTGAAGACTGTCGTTCCCTGCCGATCTGTTGTGCCAGACTGTTTCGCCTCTCCGTTGTAATCTAACAAGGTGACTTTGACACCCGCTTTCGGTTTGCCAGTCACGATGTCCGTGACAAATACTCTGTTCTGCTTATCCGCAGCTTTTACCGTGATGGCAAGATCACTGAGAAACACGGGTTTATAGATTTGGCCTTTTTCCTGAATATGCGGAAGCAAATCCCCAAGGATCGGTACAGCGGCATCCTCAGGGGTAAAGTTAACCCGCACCAAAAACAGGCCGTCATCATAGGTTTCAAAGAGATCCGAAAGATCAAACTCCTGAAGTACCCATTGGTTTTTAGGAGCTTTTAGTTCAAGGGTTTGGTTTTTGACGATGACTCCAACGCTTCCCGTGTATTGATCTGAAAAATCCTTATTGCGGTTTTTTGTACTGTGAAGCTGGGACGTTTGGGCAAATTTCCCTATGTGGGAGGTGTACACCTTTTTGACTTCCAAATGAACCCGGCTGAGGTTTGTGGTATAGAACTGGATTTTCTTTTTATTGGAGGTAGGCAAAATAATCCCGTCCGCACCGAATTCAAGCTGGGGTGGGATATTGGCAAAGGTTAATTTGTGCCTCGTTTCTTTCTCCGTTTTATTTCCCCAACGGTTGCCAATCCCCTTCATTACGGTAAGCGTGTAGGTCTCCCCAAATTTAAAGCCTCCGTCCAAAATGACCGTGCTTCCCAGTTTTTTCGCCTCATAATCCACAGCGGGAGTTACACGGATAAGGCCGTCAAGGGTTTGGTCTATGTCAAGTTCATCTGAGAAATTAATTCGAATTCGGGGAGATTTCCCAGATTCATCGGCAATAAACGCCGTGGGTGACATGTTTTTGATTGGATATATTGTAAATCCTTCGGAGAAGTCATCTTCCAAGTCCAAAGGCTTTTTGCTGATTAGAAGGGATAGTTGCTGCTCTTTTTCTGACCGGACTATATCGCCTGTAGCAAACTGAAAGTTCCGTTCATCGACTTGGCTCCAAGTTAGTGTAATGTCTTTGTTACCTTGAATTTGAGTTGCTTTTTTGAGATTTTCAAGGGAAGTTTTTTCGGAAAAGGATAGAGAACCACTATAATAAACGATGGCTGGATCGTTTCGATCTTTTAGCGTTACGGTGCCTTTGAAGGACGAAATTTCCCTGCCGAGCACTTTAAACTGAAATACCAAGTCTTCCAGTTGTTCTTCCTTGTAGCGGGGATCCAACTTCTGCATCTGCAAGGTGCCGGTAATTACGGTGCGGGTAGGTAAGTCGCCCTCCGGTTGGAAGGTCAGAATTTGCGGACTTGTCCAGACGGCTTTACCTGCTATTTTTGGGGAAAAGGTAAAGACATCGGGTGGGGAACTGTTCACCCGATCATCTTCGACCATGGATTGGTTGAATATAACTTGGATCAGATCACTCTGCTGAATTTCCCCGCTGGTCACAAAACTGATTTCCCGTGCCATCGCCTCGGAATAAACCGGGTCAAGCAGAGGTTGATCCGGTTTTTTTTGACAGGCTAGAAGGCAAGGAAAAAGCCAGAAAAAGATCAAACGCCTTGCTTTGGGGAAAGATTTCATAGGATGTAGAGGTTCAATGAGTTTATAAAAATAGAAGAAACGATCCTATTTGTGAATATTAGGTTAAATTATTACGTAATGTTCTGATATACATGAGGTTAATAATTTGAAAAGCAGCAGTTTTCAATTTCTAAATTTACTAAGTTTTTTAAAGAAAACTTTACTCTCTATACTTTAAAATGGGTTTATTATTTGGATATTATCCGAATGATTTTCGTGGAAATTCCCTTCTAAAGTTTAAAAATGTATTATTAAAATCGTGTCCTTTCAGCAGGCCATCATAAAGAAGATAAGTGTTTTTTTCATAAAAAATTAAATCGATACCCTAATATCCAACCTACCGGTAAGCAAGTATCCACGAATATCAATTTCAATATTTCGACCGTAGGCCATATCTCTACAATATCCTGAATCGCTACGCTCCTCAGGGTCTACGCTTCGCGTCGATTTCTACCATATTTCAATTTCATACCACCATAAACAAAATTCAGACAAGTCCTCCTTCGACTCCGAAATCATCCAAGCGATGGGAAGGCAAAACTTGACAGATTCGGGTTTTGGCGGGAACGGCTGGATTCTTCAACCTTTCCTGCGGCCAAAGCACAATCGAGCCGTTCGTTCTTATCCTGGAGCTCCGCTTCGATACACCCAAGGCTACTGATTATACCCCGTTGGGGCTGTGGATTTCTGATAACCCATTAACCTCACTCCTAAAAAACCATTAACAACACCCGAAATTCGTAATTCTTTTCAATAACCTAATAATTCAATAACCAATAACTTAAAACTACTTGGCGGCGATTCCGTAATCCGTAATTTTTAATTCATAACCCATAACTCCTATCTCATCTCCCCTTCCAAAAACCTCGGTGCCCTCCTCGCTTTCGTCCCCTGCTCAAAAGAATACGCCACCTCCAACAAAACCGGCTCTGACCATGCCGTGCTGAAAAAGGAAATTCCAACCGGCAATCCGTCAATCATCCCCATGGGCACGGTGATGCTGGGATATCCGGCGTGGGCGGCGGGGGAGGAGCTTCCAAGATGATAGCTGTCACCATTGGTCCAGTCAGTTTTCCAGGCAGGACTTCCGGTAGGGGCGACGATGGCGTCCAAACCAAATTCAGCCAGCACATTGTCAATGCCCTCGTCTTGGCTGTTTATCCGTAATTTTTCCAAAGCTTCCACATACTCCGGAGAGGTAAGGTCCCCTTTTTCCTGAGCCATTTCCAAGTATTTCTGGTTGTAGTGGGAGAGCTCTATAGAGTCGTTTTCATTAAATGCAATCAATTCCTCCAAGCTTTTGACAGGAGCCTGATCGCCCAATGACTTAAAGTAACTATTCAGGCCTTCCTTGTATTCAAACAGCATCACCTGAAAGGAGTGACTTCCCGGATTGGATGCTGAAATCTGTTGGATAGGAATGATTTCAGCCCCTTGGCTTTTCATATAAGCGATGGCTTCCTCCATAAGTGCATCCACTTTAAAGTTTACACCTGACTTATCCTGGAGCCACCCAATTTTTTTGCCTTTAAGGCCATCGGCATTTAAAAAGACAGTATAGTCGGTATGGTATTTCCCCTCACTGGCAATCGTTTTATCATCTCTGGGATCCAGACCAACCATTGTCCCCAAGCTAATTGCACCATCCCGGACCGTTCTGGTCATGGGACCTGGGGTATCCTGGGTGTAGGAAATTGGTATGACACCCGATCGGCTGATCAATCCCACGGTGGGCTTAATTCCTACGATGCCGTTAGCGGTGGAGGGGCAAACGATGGATCCGTTCGTTTCGGTACCGATGGCCATTACTGCAAAGTTGGCCGAAACAGCCGCACCGGATCCGGCACTTGAACCGCAGGGGTTTCGGTCAAGGATATAGGGGTTTTTGGTTTGGCCTCCAAGGCCGCTCCAGCCGCTGCTGGACATCTCACCCCGGAAATTAGCCCATTCACTCAGATTGGCTTTGCCTAGGATGACAGCTCCCGCCTCCCGAAGTTTTTGGGCGACAAAACTGTCCTGTAGGGGTTGGGATCCGGCCAAAGCTCTGGAACCCGCAGTGGTATGCATCTGGTCATGGGTGTCTATATTGTCTTTCAATAAGACGGGAATGCCGTGCAATGGTCCTTTTCGTATTCCTTCTTTTGATAATGAATCCAATTCTTTGGCAATGCCGATTGCATCCGGATTAATCTCCAATACAGATCGGATTTCAGGTCCATTATGATCCAATTCGTCAATTCGGCTCAGATAAGCATTGACAACTTCTTCCACTGTCAACTTTCCAGAACTATAGGCTTGTTCAAAATCCGAAATTTCCCATTCCAGATATTTGAAATCATCCTCAATTGGTTGATCTTCTTCTGGTGTAGGCTTTTGGCAAGAATTAATCGCCAATAAGAGGAGCGTCAAGCAAAAAAGGGTTGTTCTTCCTTTAAGGAAGGGAATGCTCGTCAATCCTAGGGAGCTAAAAAAGAAGTTGGGCGAAATTTTCATAAGGTGTGGTTTGTGAGTGTGGTTAAATGCTTGATCATAGGAGTGGCTAGCTCAGAAATATTTGGTCGGTAAAATTGAGAGGGCTGCTTATGGGATGAAATTGGAAAAAATCCTCCATGCAGGCAGCCCTCACATTTTTAAAACTGCGAAGCGACCCGCTTGAAGTATTCCATGCTTTCTTTGACTTCCGGAAGGTTGTTTTCCCAATTGTGCTCATATTCGGCAGAAAACACTCCCTTAAATCCTTGGCGGTTTAATTCATGCAGGACCCCGGCCACATTGCAGGTGCCTGTGCCCCAAGGGATGTCATGGGCATTTCTTGTACCCCATGCATTAAGGTCCTTGAAATGCAGACTGATGATTTTCCCTTCAAGTTTTTTGAGGCTTTCCACCGGATCCAAACCTGACCGTACCCAATGTCCTATATCCGCACAGACACCCATCAACGGACTTCTACCCTCCAAGAGCCGAAGCGGGATTTCCGGATGCCAGTAGAAGGACGGAATGGGGTGGTTGTGAAGCGCAATCTTGATCTGGTGCTCCTCGCAGAGTTTCTCTATCAGGTCGTACTGGTTGGCTCTTGGCTCGGTAGTGATGATTTCAATCCCAAGTGCTTTGGCAAAAGCAAATACCTTTGGCCAGTCTTCGTCACTTGGACTTACCACCCCATAGGCCACAGGCTGAATGTCATACTTTTTCAACAGCGACTTGATGGTTTCCAAGTCTTGCGGGCTAGCTGTAAAAGCCGTGGTTGCCTCGCCTCCTTTAGTGATTTTTTGACCGGGGTACAGTTCAACATACTTTACGCCGATGCTGTTGAGTTTTTCGAGGGCCTCCTCAAAGGAAAACAGGCGGAAGGTATAGGCTTGACTGCCGACTTTCCAGTCCGCTGGAATGCCGTCCTGAGCCAGTGAGGCCACTGAAATCAGCACGCATAGTGTTAAAAATATTCCCTTGCTTAGAAGTCGCTTTATCATAATTGATTACTTTTAGAGGTTTATGTTTTATTTAGTGTGTCAAAATTATTCAAAATTTACCCAGCTTGGTTGCTTTCTATGGAAAAGTACCTAAAAATAGCTTAAAAACCGTGACATTCATCTTAACCTACTACCATGAAACCAATCCTTTTCATTCACTTTCTTTTTTTACTTTGCTTTAGTCTGCATGCCCAACAAGAACCAGTAGGAGTAATTCAAACACCCTTGGGGGAAATTTACATCAAACTGCATAATGAAACTCCGGTCCATAAGGCAAGTTTTATCCAACTTGCAGAGACAGGCTATTGGGATTCGTTGACCTTTAATAGGGTTATTCCAGGTTTCGTAGCCCAGGGCGGCTGTCCCGATACACCGGAGGGCTTCTCTGATTCCGAGTATTTGTTGGAGCCTGAGTTTGTCGAGACCCTTACCCACGTATACGGAGCAGTGGGAGCGGGAAGGGATGATAACCCCGGAAAACTCTCTGCCAGGTGTCAGTTTTATATTGTACACCAGAGGGAGGGTATTGACCGGCTTGATGGTAACTACACGATTTTTGGGCAGGTCATTCAGGGCATGGATGTGGTGGATAAAATAGTAAATGCCCCTCGGGATGATAACGATGAACCTTTGGAATCCATTACGCTTCGGGTAAGCATTAGGTATTTAGATCGCGATTATATACGAGAGCTAGATGAGTTATGAAAGAATACCCATAATTTATAAACCTATTAACCTATCGATTTAGGGACGGAGAGAAAGAAGGACTTAGAGACTGAAAGACGGAAGACCGGAGATCGGAGATAGGAATTTCCAATAGCTTATCAACCTATAGACCTATAGACCCATCAACCTATCAACAACGACCTGGCTCGCAATACGTAATTCGTAATTCCTCAACCCATCAACCCATGAAAAAACCCATTTTATCCTTTCTGACCGCCCTGTTTATCGCTCCTTTACACGCTTCATTTTCCCAGGATGATCCTTTTCTGCGGGATTTTTTAGAGCGGTGGGAAAGCTCAAAGACATATATGGTCGCCGTAGCGGAAGCCATGCCTGAAGATGCATACGAGTTTAAGCCGGTGGAAGAAGAGATGACCTTTGCGGAGCAATTGATGCATATCGCTGTTGTAGTGGAATGGCATACCTTCAGTCGATTTGGAGGTCTGGATACTCCATTCAGGTCAGACGATTATCGTCCGGATGGGCTACCCAAAGATGATTTAATTGCTGTGCTAACACAGGAATTTGACAAAGCGGCCGATTATATAAAAACGTTTGATGCTGATAGGCTAGAGGAAACCAATACCTACGCGCAGTTTACGAGGACCCGCAGACAATTTTTATTATTGTTGGCGGACCATGTAACCCATCACCGGGGACAACTCTTGGTTTACCTCAGATTAAAAGGAATAAATCCTCCCAATTATATTCATTATCAATAGCAAGTTTAAATTTTTTCCAGCATTTTTGAGGTAGAATATTTCCCGCAGATTGCGCAGAACTTGTCTCAGTTTTTCGGGATTAGCGCAGAAGTTCGTTAGAAATTTTGGCGAAAATTCTTTATCTATCGGGATTCGGAGAGCATTATGAACATCCACATGCGTAAATCAGCGAGATCCCGAAAAGTCGGGACAGGTTCCGCGGGAGTTTTTTCTTTCGAGATCTTCCGCAGATAGATTTTTCCGTTTGCTTTCTTTTAATTAATTCCCATATTACGTATCCATTTATTTCTATTCATTCCATAAGCCCAATTTCATGTTGTATAAGTACTTCTGCTCATTTATTATTTTATTTCAGGTGATGGTTGTTGCGGCCCAGACTCCGACCACTAAAAAATCACTACCGCTGATCGAAGCCAATCCCTCGTCCGTCGGCATGTCTCCGACACGGTTGGAGAAAATAGATGCCATGCTCCAGGCCTCTGTATCTGAAGGAGATATTCCAGGTGTTGTTGCTTTAATTGCCAAAGACGGTAAAATAGTTTTTCACAAAGCCTATGGTACGGCAGACGCGGCCAAAGGAGAATCCATGAAGAAGGATCACATCTTTCGGATAGCGTCTCAATCCAAAGCCATCACATCTACTGCCATTATGATGCTTTGGGAAGAGGGAAAATTCCGGCTGGATGATCCCATTTCCAAATACATTCCTGAATTTAAAAACCCGCAGGTAATGCAAAATTTCCGATATGCGGATACCACCTACACAACTCGCCCAGCCAACAAAGAAATCACTATTCGGCACCTACTTACCCATACATCCGGTTTGGGGTATGGTGTAATAGACGGCGATGAAAGGATGAAGATGATTTATGGCAAGGCAGGTACTACTGATCTTTTTACCACTGAGGATGTCAGCATACAGGAAGTAGTTATGAAGTTGGCGAAATTGCCACTTCACCACGATCCGGGAGAAAAATACACTTACAGTGTGGGACTCGACGTCCTTGGATATTTGATAGAGGTTGTTTCTGGAATGCCTTTTGACCAGTTTTTGAGAGAAAGGTTATTTGATCCCTTGGGGATGAATGATACCTGGTTTTACCTCCCTGAACCCAAGGTAAACAGACTGGTGGCTATCCACCGTCGTGTTAACGGATCCTGGGAAAACTACCCGGATACCTTTTATGAAGTCGATTATCCAATAAAGGGTTCCAAGCGTTTTTTCTCCGGAGGCGCGGGATTATCAAGTACAGCAAAGGATTATGCGACCTTTTTACAGATGTATCTAAATGGTGGGGAACTGAACGGGGTTCGAAT
>DATHWC010000400.1:0-14718 GCA_035460985.1 Lunatimonas sp. | reverse complement strand
ATGTCTCCATTTTCCCTTCGAGCAAAAGCGGGTTGAATTGGCCCTCTTCCGACAATGGGCAAGCTTGGGGTCCAGGTAGTTCCGTCATCATCAGAAATGGCTGCCATAGAAAAATTAAATCCGTCAGAATAAAGCGGCAATAAAATCCGACCAGTTGGCAAAATCAGGGGCTTGATCCGGGTCATCCAGCCTATGCTGCTTTTTTTGCTGTCGCTGCTTGCGGCTATAATCATATCATCATAGGAAGGCGCATATTCTGCCCAGCCCAATTGAGTGTCCGGAAGTTCCTTGAAACGCAGCTTAACTTCCTCCTCAAATTCCGCCCCAGGCTTTAAAAAGATATTATCCTGCCAATCCCAAATGGGTGCTCCCGCATTGGCATAGTTGGTGGACGTCCGAACCCGCAGGATGGATTGCTCCCATCGGTTTGCCTGTACGGCGATCCATACCAAGAACAGCTTGCCTTCCCCATTTAAGAACAATACCGGATTGCAATCCGGTAGATGGGGCGTGTCTGCCATCAGAAAGGGACTTCCCCATTGGTTGTCCCGTCTTCTAAGTCTGGCTCCCATAATGCGTACATCATCGGCGGTTCTTTCTCCGGAGCCCTGAAACCAGGCTGCCAAAAAATCTCCATTGGGCAGTTCTACCAAGGTGCTACCATGGGCATGTTCCCCCTGAATAGGAAATATCAATAGTTCATTTTCTACCACATCCTCCTTAGGTACGATCTGGCCAAAGGTTACATCTGCCGCAAAGTAAGCTAATGCAAAAAGTAAAAGAAATTGTTTCATATGTTTATAATTGTCTGTTAAAGGCGATACCCTGTCCCGGTTTTCCGGTATGGAATCACGCTTGGATAATCATCCCTGTGTGTGACGAACCCATCGTGCTGGATTTTATGTAATTTGGTTTTTCTAAAAGGAAAGATCTAACTAGCTTAGGAAACTACTTAACAGCCTTCCTTCGCTCCATCACTTCCTTCCATGTAGTCAGCAATATTCCTTCTTGCTCAATAAACGCTTTCAATTCCGGATCTACCATTGCTAACATATCGGCATAGCGGGAACCGCCTGACCCGCTAATTCTTCCAAAAACTTCATTGTCCCCATTGCTATGGATAATGATCATCGCCAGTCCCGGCTCCATTTCGGTCAGGACTTCCTTAAACTGATCCGTCTTATATTTCCCCCACTCCTCAGGAGTCGGATCTCCATCGGGCTTCCAGCCTCCACTCACAGAATGCAAGTCATCCAAAACTGGCAATCCCAAGCTCCAGATCTTTTCTCCAATCGCAGGTGCCTGAATCATGAGTTCGTTTTTGGGTAGCTCCATGCCGGCCGTGTACTTGCCTTCTTTTTTTAGGCGTTTGATGACATTTTCATTCATGGACATGCCCAATAACTTTAGGTTGGTACCTCCGGGGAACATCACAGGGATTCCGTATTCGGCTCCAACCTTAATGTATCTTTCCATAAAAGGAGCATGGTAAAATAGGGTTCCCATATGACTGTCCAAATGAGTGGGCTTCAAGCCCATGGCCATTGCCCTATCAATTTGGGCACGGATCTCAATCTCGATCTCGTCCGGTGACGCATTCTGGACCACTTCCTGTACCGAAGACCACAACGCACCTTCCTCATCGATCAGCGTGGGAACAACCTCCCGGCCGGCGACTGGATGCCAGCGGTAGGATCCCCACTCAGACGTAAGCGTGAGGTGGATACCGGCGTCCATGGGTTCGGTCAAAGCGTACTTGGTAAACGCCGCCGACCACGGGCACGGCATCATAATGCTGCAGGAGGTGGCCACCCCCTCTTCAATAGAGCGGATGGTTCCGGTATTCGACTCATACGACATCCCAGCATCATCCACGTGAAAGATAACTACTTTGGTGCCGGAGGGAAACCCCAGCTTCTCGGCATAGGTTTGGGTGTTTTGGGCGATATTAGTATTCGAAATCCCCAAAGCAATCAACAAGACAACACAAAACTTACTCATTCTAAATGATGTAACGGTTAACTAAACTCAAAGAGATCTTTCGATTTCTCCCTTCCAAAACGCAATGCGTTGCCTGTTCCATGTGTAGCAGGCCACCAATTTTCCATCTTCATAGAATATAGCGGGGTAGGAAAGTTCATCGTTTTCATTTTCACCTTTTTCGATGTCAAATTTAACAGGCCAAGTCTTTCCGTTGTCTTCAGAGATCGCAACGGTGATGGGGTATCTTTTGCCCCAATTACCTGATACAGGATTGAATATTAAAGCAATTTTCTCCCCTCCAAGCGGAGCGATATCAATCCCGCTGTTGTTGTTTGGCAGGTCAGTCTTTTCAATTTTCGACCAAGTTTTACCATAATCCTCCGAATCGCTGCGGCAGATTTGACCCGTCGAGCTTCTCATCAGCATATGTACATGGCCGGGTTTGGACTCCCACAATGCAGGTTGGATAACGCCTTCGCCGATAACCTCATTCCTGTCAAGTTCTAGCTTGTCCGTGGCTGTCCAAGTATTGCCACCATCCTCGCTTCGGTCAATAATTACATCCCATACTTTGTTGTCTTCCAAAGAAGCCGGTGCCAGCCAAGTTCCGTTTGACAGGACTAACATGTGATTTCTCACCGGGCCACGGCCGCCCGTATCACCCGGTACCAATTCCCGGGCCTCGGACCAGGTTTCGCCTTTATCATCCGAATACTGCACCCAGGTTTCCCAGTCATCGATTTCTTTCCCTACTTTAAAATAGAGATACATCCTGCCGTCCGGAGCATTGAAAAGTACCGGATTCCAGTGGGGATCGTTTCGGATTTTGGCTACCAGCTTCGGTTCCGACCAATCATTTAATTTCCCCTGTGAAAGCCAAATCCCCACATCGTCATGCTTTTCATACGACCCCGCAAACCAGGATACCATGTAGGTTCCGTCCCCAACCGGGGCAATGGTGGAGGCATGACACTGCGCAAAGGGCCGGTCATCTCCGAAGATATGCTCGTATTCTAAGGTTTTGATACCTGTTATTTTGGATTCCGCCTTTTCTTCCTCCTGCTGTTGGGAGGATTCTGAACTTGAACTTCCACAGGATGTAGTGCCTAATATAATAGCACTGAATAGTAGTGCCAACACAGTTTGTTTCATGTGTTTATAATTGTTTTTTAAAGGTCTCATGGAATCTCGCAATTATAATCATCCCTCCGTGCGCCGCTTGCGTCATGCTCGATTCCATTATTTTAAAAGCGGATTAGTTGGATAAGAATCGATGACATTTCCGTCTTCGTCTACGGAAATAATATTAAAACTGCTTCCCTGAAGCGTGACCAAGGTAAATGCACGGATAGACTGAGCATTGTCCAAGTACCAGGTCGTTTCTGGATCGTGTATCTCTCTGGGGCTGGTACCCCAGGAGCCATCGCCGATATAGACCACTCCGTCCACATCCACTTGGTTGTTTTTTATGGGATAAGTTCGTTTATAAGCATGGTCGTGATTTTCAAACACCAACTTTACGCCAGCTTTCTCTATCAGCGGTAGCCAATGTTCCCTAACTCTTGCCTGCGTAGTTCCATTAAAATCCCTCACGGAGGGGTAGGCTGGCACATGATGCATGGTAATAATCTGGGTCACGTCATCCCGAATACTTAGCTCTCTTTTAAACCAATCGGTTTGAGGGCCAATAATGGGGTTGGAATGGTCGGAATCAAGCAGCAAAAAACTAAAGTACTTCCCAAAATCCAACACCCCGTAGCCAGGCTGTCCGGGGAAGGCAAATAGGCCGTAATAAAACGGAGACATTTTAGCCCTATTTTCATCGTTATATATTATTTCTTCACCTTCTTCAAACACAGCCTTTCGCACTTCGTGATTGCCTATTCCCAAAACCAGGGGGATGATCCTTCCATCTTCCCGGATCAAGGTGTTTTTTACCGCATCAAACCACTGATACCACCGACCTACATTAGTGGAATCTCCATTGGCATAGGCCAAGTCACCGCCAATTACCGCAAAATGCGGATCGAATTTCGCTACTTGGGTATTGGTCTTTTCCATAAAGGCCTGATCATGCATGGAATCTCCTCCTATGGCTATGCGTATAGATTCCTTAGCAATATCGCTCGGCATGGTATTGAAATAATATTCTTTGTTCCTATCTCCGAACTTGATGCTGTATGAAGTTCCAGGTTTTAATCCGGAAAGTGCAACCCGGTGAATTAACCGCTCCGAATGTGGGAATGGGTGCACTTCGCTTTGGTGTTGCGCCCAAGTGTCTGTTCCCCTCTCCTGCAGATGAAGCACCTCAGAAGTGGGAGATTCAAGGTGCCAATCAACCACCATCGAGGTCAGGGGGTCTTCTTTCCATGTCAAAAAAATTCCAGTAGGCTCCTGCTGTGCCCAAGCCGTAGAAATACTGAATACGGCTACTAAGTAGACGAAAAGGAAGTATTGTTTCCAAAGTGCAAATTGGATATTTTTCATGCTATGTTATTTTGGCTAATATCTTAAAGTAAGAGAAATTGATCTTGTTTTTATTTTTTTTTAAGTAATTATAGACTGGCGAATAGGGAATGCTGATAATAAAAAGGCAGGGCACAACAAATGTCCCCTGCTAATCTCCAATTACCACGCATAGGCCATCGCCGGAACATGGGTGGCATTGAGCATGAAATTGTGAAGTTTATAATTCTCAATAAATGCAGGTAAGTTTTCGCTCCCCGGTCCATACATGGCTAACTCCACATGATCAGAAGAATGCCCGGTTCCTGCCCATCCAATTCCCGTATAAGGCATTTGAATTTCAGATAGCAATTTCAGCGGAATCTTTCCCGTGTCATACAAGCCGTCTTCATTGACTACCTGATAGTTTTTTAATATTGCTGTAGCCTCTTCCGATTTGATGGTAATTCCCTGGTATGAATTGATTAGATCGACAACTTGGGAGGGTGTATTATCTCCGTTCAGCTGTTTTAGAACCCATTCGTTGGAACGGGTGGATGTGAAAAGGGTACCGAATTTACCATTTACCCCTCCGTCAAACAATCCCGGATTTGCATTGCCGTGATCAGTAGTCATAACGACAAGTGTTTCCCCATCTTTAGAAGCAAAGTCCAGAGCAATTCCCACTGCTTCATCAAAATCAATCTGGTCATACAATAAAGCAGGGGCATCATTTGCATGGGCGGCCCAGTCTACCTTTCCACCTTCAATTTGCATGGCGAAACCATTTGGGTTTTTACTGAGCAGCTCAATGGCCTTTTTCACCATTTCCCCCATAGAAGGTACTGCCTTTTTGATTTCTGGATCATTTTCCCGATCAATGGCAAAGGGTAACCCCCCTTCGGAAAATATCCCCAACAATGGCCCATTGCCTTGGACCTTCATTAAATCGTCCCGCGTTTTGGCAACGGTAAATCCCGCTGCTTTAAAATCCTGATACAAATCCTTTTTGTCTGCCCGGTGTGCGGAGTTGAAAAGTTCGTCGCCTCCCCCCATCATCACGTCAAACCTTAAATCCTTATATTTTTCAGCAATCGCTGGCATGGCACTCCGACTTTTTTCATTCACACAAAATGAGGCAGGCGTGGCATGGGCAATCTGTACAGATGTCACACAACCGACGGACTTACCCGCTGCTTTGAATTTTTGCAAAATAGGCATGGGCTCTTCCCCGTTTGGTCCAATATTCAGGGACCCATTGGGAACACGCATTCCACTGCCCCACGAACTTCCGGCGGCTGCGGAGTCGGTCACTATAGAATTAGAGGAGGCAGTTTCCATTAGAGACCGCTTCATTAGGTTACCCTGATAAGCTCCAATCCACCTGCTTCTACGACCTTCCTTCTGTTTAAGCAGCAGATCAGCCATGTTTAACGTGCCAGTACTCATCCCGTCACTAACCAAAAAAATCACGTTTTTTGCTACTTTCCGAAAAGGTGTATTCCCATTGTTTGCTAATGCGACACCTGTTCCTAATGCGGTTGCGCCAAGTGAGGCAAACATCCCTTTCCTAAAGAAATCTCTTCTTTTCATATTCGTTTGGTTTTTTTCCAAATTTAATTGTTTCACACACACTACATGGAACCCTAAAGTTATCATATTGTGATGAATGCGGGGTGACCATTTGTGGAATTCGCATATGATATCTGGCAAGTATTAATTCAAATCGATAAATACTATTCCATGCTGAGTTGAGCTTAAGAATAAGATTTGTTAATTGATAGGCCAAAAAACCACCCGATTTCGTATTATATACCTTGTTCACCCCATATGGACTATTGTTAATTATTTAAAAATTCAGATAGTCCGAAAATCTGATTCGAAGTATAAAAAGAGTAGGTAATTCAGGCGCTACCCACTGAGAAACTGAATATCAAGTAATTTCACGTTTCAATTGAAGAAGATATTCTTCTTTCAATTGGTAAACAGCATTGGTATAAATATATTTGTAGTTATCTTTTTGAAGAAAAATTTCACCTACTTAGTATAAAATGAACATAGGAATTGATTTAGGAGGAACAAAAATCCAAGTCGGTATAGAAAAAGACGGTGAAATTCTTCATCAAACCAAGGGCCTTTTGAAAGAAAAGGACAGTCTTACCTCCACACTCGATCAGGTTATACAGTATATCAAACCTTATCTCGAGTATAAGGTCGAAGGTATAGGAATCGGTGTCCCGTCTGTTGTAGATTTAGAAAGAGGGATTGTGTACAATGTGACCAATATCCCGTCTTGGAAAAAGGTGGCGTTAAAGGAAATCCTTGAAAAAGAGTTTTCATTGCCGGTTTTTGTCAACAATGACGTAAACTGCCTGGCTCTCGGAGAGCACAAATTCGGAGTTGGGAAACCATTTAGCAGTCTAGTAGCCATGTCTATAGGTACAGGGCTGGGATCAGGTATAATTATAAGAAATAAATTGTATGCGGGCGTCAATTGTGGTGCGGGGGAAATAGGCCTTTTGCCCTACAAAGACAAGAATATAGAATTCTACGCCAGTGGGAATTTTTTCAGTAGTTTTTACGATACCACCGCCTTGGACGCCTATAAAGCTGCCAAGCAGGGAAATAACGAGGCTCTTCGTCAATGGAGGGAATTTGGCCACCATTTAGGCGTTTCGGTCCAAGCTGTTTTATACACCTATGATCCACAGGCAATCGTTCTGGGAGGCTCCATTGCCAAGGCCTACGAGTTTTTCAAGGAAAGCATGGAAGCAAGTTTCTCTGATTTCATCTATCCCGAATCCATAAAAAAACTGAAAATATTTGTTTCCAAAAATGAGAATATTGCCCTCCTCGGCGCGGCAGCTTTGGTTGACCTATCCATGGAACATGTCAGCGGGGTAGTAAAATCTGTGCATCCCTAGAAAAACAGGTGCATTCCTTCAACATCAGTATGCGCAGGTTACCGCTTAAAAAAATCCACTACAGCCAACTTTAAAATACTGTAATTTGCCCTTGAAATCCATGAAATCGAGCATGACGAAAACGTCACACAGTGGGATGATTATCATTGCGAGATTCCATCTGACCATTGAAAAAACAATTACAAACAGATGAAACCAAACAACTTAATCGTTGCCCTGATCCTATTGATCTTTTTTGTTATTTCCTTTTTGACCAATATACTCGGGCCGATTATTCCGGATATCATAGACAGTTTTACCCTCAGTATTGGATTAGCAGGGTTTTTACCATTCTCCTTTTTTGTGGCCTACGCTGTGATGTCCATTCCTTCGGGCATCTTGGTAGAAAAATACCGTGAGAAAAAAATATTGGTGACAGCTTTTCTCATGGCTTTTCTAGGAGCTTTGCTATTTGCCCTCATCCCCAGTTTTGGCATTGCGCTTTCCTCTCTATTCATCATTGGAATCGGCATGGCTATGTTGCAAGTGGTAATCAATCCACTGCTGCGTACGGCAGGGGGCGACAAGCACTTTGCTTTTAATTCAGTGCTTGGCCAGTTGGCTTTTGGTGCGGCGAGCTTTCTCAGTCCGCTACTATACAGCTACCTGGTAACAAATATGCACACAGATGATGCTTCCTTCATAATAACAACGCTTAATGGCTTGGTACCAGAAAACCTAAAATGGGTTTCCCTCTATTGGGTTTTCGCAGTGACCTCTTTATTGATGGTATTGATCATTATGTTTGCCAAATTTCCAACCGTTGAGTTGAAAGAGGATGAGAAAATCGACGCCGGGTCTTCCTTGAAAGAGTTGCTCTCAGACAAAATGGTGATTCTCTATTTCTTGGGCATTTTCTGCTACGTGGGTACAGAACAGGGAATAGCAAACTGGACATCAAAGTTTTTGCAGGATTATCATGGAGTGGATCCAGCTACGACCGGCGCATCCGTTATCTCCTATTTCTGGGGTTTGCTGACCGTTGGATGCCTGTTAGGTTTAGTGTTGCTCAAGTTCTTTGACAGCCGAAAAGTGCTTATTTTCTTTACTTCGGGAGCCATAGTAGCCCTATTGGCAGCCTTGTTTGGCCCGACCCAGGTGGCGATTATTTCCTTTCCGCTGACTGGCTTTTTCGCTTCCGTAATGTGGTCCATTATTTTCTCATTGGCACTCAATTCTGTGACCAAACATCACGGAACCTTTTCTGGCATTTTGTGTACAGGAATAGCGGGTGGTGCCGTTGTACCCCTAGTTGTAGGGGGCATTGCCGAACTGGTAGGCTTAAAAGTTGCTATGCTCTTTTTATTAGTTACATTAGGGTATGTATTGAGCATAGGCATTTGGGCCAAGCCTTTAGTAACCAATGCCACTGTAAAGAATATCAGAGACATCTTCAATTAACTAATCCAAAAAGCCATGTATAAGATTATCTTGTTATTGGATTTTGCGGAAGAATACAGTAAAAGTTTACTGAAAGGAATCTCCAAATACTCTGCGGAACATGGTCCTTGGACTTACTGCCGCATGCCCTTATACTACCGAGAGACGATTGGTATAGAAGGTATCCTGGAATGGGCAAAAGATTGGGGTGCCGATGGAATTATCGGACAGCTCTACAATGAAATGGATATTCAGAAAATCCTCGATTCCAAAATCCCAATCATTGCTCAGGACTTCAAGGAGCGGTTCGAAGACCTCCCAAACATTACAGGGTCATACCGGGAAGCCGGATTGATGGGTGCCTCTTATTTTTTACAGAAGGGGTTTAAGAATTTCGCCTTCTATGGCTTCAACAACATCGTGTGGTCGAGGGAACGGGCGGAAGGATTTGAAGCAAAAATTCAATCGGTAGGATATAAGGTTCACTATTTTGAACACCGGAAGTCTAGGTCGACAGACTTGTGGTATTTTAAAAGCAACTCCCTAAGTAAATGGTTGCTGTCCCTACCCAAGCCTATTGCTTTGATGACTTGCGACGACAATCAGGGACTCCATATCACCGAAGCCTGCAAACAAAATAAAATAAGGATACCGGAGGAGGTTGCCGTACTCGGAGTAGATAATGATGAAATGCTCTGCGAACTATCTGACCCCCCACTTTCAAGTATCGGTTTAGACATCGAAAAGGGAGGCTATGACAGCGCAAAGCTGATGGAGCACATGATCAAAAACGGACATGATGACCACTATGACATTTTTGTAAAACCTACCCAAGTCATAACGCGCCAATCCACCGACATCTACGCTACCAATGACGACTATATAGCCTCCACCCTAAAATACATCCATAAAAACATAGAAAAAAACCTTCAAGTTGACGAAGTGGTAAAGCAGGTTCCCTTATCCCGAAGAACGCTGGAAAAGCGATTTTTACAAATCACCGGTTATCCCATTTACAAATACATCTTTAATCTAAGAATAGAGAAGTTTACCCAAAAACTACTCGAAACGGACCAAACCATTTTCGAAATCGCTATGGACCTAGGGCTAACTGACAGTAAAAACATTGCCCGCCAGTTCAAACAGGTGAAAGGCTGCAATCCCATTGATTATAGAAAGCAGTATTTGGCGGGTAAATAAAAGTAGCTTAATTTTCAGGCATTCCTATTCTATATTCCCTAACGAAAAGTACTTTAAAGCCGTTTAGCAAAAAACCAATTCTATCTTTCCAATATTTACAAAAACAGGTAGTACAAATCCTGCAATCACCGTATATTGTTCAAACAAATTTGGCAATCACTGCCTTTTTTGCATCTCTGGAATTCACAAATATTTTAATCAAGTATGAAACGTCTTACGAAAGAAACAATACTTTCCATGATAATTGTCGGCATGAGTTTAGGCACAGCTTGGGCTATTCGTGGCCAATTTGGCCACGAACAGGGCGCTGCCTGGGCTGGGGGTATAGGCTCCCTATCCATCATCTTGCTTTCCAAACGCACAGAATGGTACACCAAGGGAATCAAGGCTGCTTTTGCGGGTGCCGTGGGATGGGGATTGGGAGGTATGATGAGCTATGGAGCCGTTGTCGGTTATGGGCGTGGAGTGGATTTTGTCAATGTGTATTACGGATTGCTAATGCTTCTAATTATTGGCGGCTTATACGGTTTTATTGGAGGAGGACTGTTTGGCTTGGTACTAGCAGATCATAAAGCCAAAAAAGTCAGATGGCATCAGGTAGTCATTGAAATGACTGTTGGCGGATTGATATTCTATTTTTTCATTATCGAACAATTGGGCATTCAGATGACCCCGCCGCGTTCAGAGGCATGGGGTGTATGTGCGGGTATTGGCATTGCCCTTCTCTATTTTATGGTTCGCACCCGGCAGCATGGTGCCTTACGGGTTGCGGTTTTTGCGGGACTTGGTGGTGGATTTGGCTTTGCCTTTGGTAATTTCCTACAGGTATTAGGAAATGCGGCCGAAGTTAGCTTTAATATGTGGAACGTGATGGAATATTCCCTTGGATTTTTTGGAGGGGCAGGCATGGCATACGGAACATTTACATCTTCTTGGCCAAAAGAAGAGCCTATAAAACTCAGAAACTCAAACCTGCTGATCCCACTGGTAGGATTAGTTTTGTTGATCCCGTTTTTTGTGTGGCAACAGTCTTTTATAATGAAAGACCTGTTACCTACCATGGAACGATTGCAGGTGGAAAATCCCACCAGCCTGATTAGACTGGTGCAGTGGTTGGTATTTTTCGTGTTTTTGCTTCCGGCTATCTATTGGATCAGGCAGTTTGCCGAGTTTAAATCAGCTGGGCTTACATCTATTAAGCGTCCGCCTATTAAGCACCTTTTTTGGGGCTATTTCGGTATCTATATCCTTTTTACAATTTTCGTTACAGGATCCTTTTTGAGTTTTTATCGAATCGAACAATTTCTATATATCCTGAACTTTATCGTAATCGTGTGGGCCTTGCCCCAATTAAAACCAAGCTTTTCAGGCCGTCCGATTGCTCCGGTTAAATGGACCTATGCCTTGCTTCTGATTATCGCCGTTATAGCCATTTTGACGCTGATTGCAATCAATACCCACGGTGAGGTTCCCAATATGAACCGAAGGTTTGAACTGTAAAAACCAGAAGAATGAAAATAAATCTTTCGCCATATTGGCAGTTCTAAACCAAGGTGCTGCACTAGGATAATCATTTACACCGCCCTCGGGTCTTCCTCAATTATCAATTAATATCAATCTACACCAATTATTCATATTCCGGAGTATCGGGAATCTTATTTATTAGTTCATTACTTCCATCTGACCGCTTATGCAGTTCGAAGGCATCGTAAAGTTCTCCATGTATCGTATAGGCCTCGTATGACAACTTCTGGTCTGCGGAGATATGGATCAGTTGATAAGTTTGGGTTCTGGAAGCTTTTCGTTCCATCCACGGATGGTCTCCCGCTTCATACATCTTTATCCCCGCCATTGACACTACATACACAGTACCTTCCTGTTCCGCAGTCACCTCAGTCATTGTACCGTTCTGACTTGGACCAACCATTCCCCGGCCATAAGCATGGTCGTGACCTTGAAGCACCAGGTCCACCTTATATTTATCCATCAACGGTTTAAAGTGTTTTCTAAGATCAGCATTGTCCCGGTTGTCTTTGGTAGAGTAAAAGGGATGGTGAATGGTAACCACCGTCCATTCCCTAGGGTCATTGGAAAGCAGGGAATCCAGCCATTCCACCTGTTTTTGCTTAAGGAATGGGGATTCCTCTATCTCTTCGGCGTTTAATGATATCAGTTTTAAGTTGGGGTAGTTGATTTGGTAACAGGTCTCTTCCAATCCTTTGGGACCGTTTAGCGGCAGGTTGAACTGGGGTTGCCACTGTGGGGATAAAAGCCCGTCCTTGCCATACTCATGGTTGCCGGGAGTCATTATACTCGGAATGGTGGCATGGATAAACCCTCCAGCTTGAAACCATTCTCCCCACTCAAAATCATTGTCATGCCTGTTGATCAAGTCTCCCGCATAAAGGGTAAAAGCAGCTTGGGGATGGTGTTTATAGGCTTGGCGGATAAGCCTGGACCAATGATCCCTCACTCCGTTTTGTGCATCGCCCAAGTAAATAAAACTAATCCCGTCGGCCTCCGGATTTGGCAGTGTCACCTGAAACCATTCACTCCAATTCTCATCCGACCCTACCCGGTAAACATATGTTTTGCCGGGTTCCAATCCGGTCATTTGGGCAGCGTGATAGAAGGCTTCAATGGTAGGATTGGTCTCATGGCTGACGGAGAGAAATTCGCTTTTTGCTTCAGCAGCCACTACATTTTCCAAAAATGCGGTTGAATGCATCGCTTCTGCCCATTCTAAGTGTCCAAGCGGATGACCTACCGAAGTCCGCCAATTCACATTCAACGTAATAAGTGGCGAATCAGATAGGTTTAGGATTATTCTGTCTGGAATCGAGGTAGGCAGATAAGACTTTTGTTGGTCACTTACCGCAACGGCCGTTTGGGCATTTACGCCGATAAACAAACTCATGCACAGTAGAAAGAAACAAAAAAAGGTTTTAAATTTTTCTTTTGGAGTTGTTTTCATTTTCAATGATTTTCATATGGATGAAAAGGGTATTTGGATACTCCTTTTTCTGTATATAATACTTGATTTAGACCCGTATCGGCTATCTGATTCTCGAGAATTACCGAAGTGTAGTTGTTCTCCGAGATGATCCAAAAACCTATACAGCTGAATTCATAAAATGAATCTATAGGAATGAAAGCGAAAAAAAAGCCCTGGTTTTGTTAAACCAGGGCTGAAAAAATTTGAGTTTAAATACCTACCAAGGCTTACCTGTGCCTTGGATTAGCCATGGCTTGGACCATTGGTTGTTTGGTCCTCTGCCAGCCGCATAGGTTACTTCTAACCTGGAAATTGCAGCCTCCACATTGTTACTGTTAAAATTGATTTCATTGTTTCCATAGGTAAATCGAACCGGTGTGACAGGTTCTGCCGAAGCTTCGCCTGGAACAAGCTCGGGAAGCCCCGTCCTCCGAAAGTCAAACCAAGACTCCGAAGCCGTAGTCCATGATGCAATCCATTTTTGTTCTATAATTTGCTCTAAGCTTCCGTTATAAGCCACGGCCGGTCTTGCAATGTATTCGTCGAAGCTATCTCCTACTCCCCAAGTTTCCAGAGAGAATTTGACCGCATTATTATAATGCGTTTGCGCATTTCCAACATTCCAACCTCTTTGGGCAGCTTCGGCCAGAATAAAGTGAACTTCAGCAGAAGATATAATTCTCGCCTTAAGAATTCCTCCACTTCTACCTCTATAATGATCAGAGAGTTGGGAAACATGCTGATTTTCTAATTGCTGCCCCTCCGTAGGGTTTAGGTTATGGGCACTGGGATTTTCCAAAGCTGGAGGTACCCCAACATATGTCCCTGTATCCAACTGGCGTCCTAAAATAGCTGGATTATAATGCCTTGTATACACGTTTCCAGCTGCTATTCGCTGCACATATTCCGCATCATTGAAAGAAACTGTTCCGTTTAGAATCACTCCATTTTCCCTTATAAAAGGATCGATTGCCGTGGTTAGTGTTGGGTCTTCTACCCACTGACAATGGACAGGTCTAAACCATACAGGAACCCGCGGATCGTTAATCTCAAGCATTCTATCGATCAAGGTGGTGGTAGGCTTTATTCTTCGAAAACCTGAACCCGCATCGAAATCAGTGGCACTTGGCCAGGAATCTCCCGCTGACGCACCAATATAGTTCATAGCAACATCCTCATCAGCCGCGGATAAAAACACACCAGTGCTAAATACTTCTTCAATACCTGCCCTGGCAACATCCGGCTTCTTGGCAGATAGTCTCATATAATATCTCAGTAACAGGGAATTTGCAAATTTATGCCACCTTTGCGCATCCCCTCCGAAATAAAGATCATATTGAGCGATAATCCCGGCATTACTTCCTGAGGAAAATATCTGAGCGGCTGCTTTCAGATCACTAATTACACCGTCATAAATGATTTCTTGGCTGTCAAACGCAGGAAACTCATTCTCTAAACCGGGTTGATCCCCCTTAAGAGCCATGGTATAGGGCGCATCACCCCATAAATCGGTAATGGTGCCAAAAATAAACGACTTCATCGTCAAAGATATTCCCTTGTGGAAATCCAAACCTGTGGCTTCAGCTCTCTCCATTAGAAAACGGTTGTTTCTTAATAAATCATACCAACCATTCCAATCTTGCAATCCCCATTCATACTGGTTATGTCCTGTAAACCACCCGTCCTTCTGTGTATGTTGAACGGTGCCAGCCAAATCTCCATAACCCATATTGTTAATATTCAGGGCAGCTT
>DATHWC010000399.1:0-13634 GCA_035460985.1 Lunatimonas sp. | reverse complement strand
GAATATTCGCTTCATTTACATATTCTCTCATTTCCGACACAAAATCCATGAGTTTGGGGAAATCCTCTCCGCTAACTTCAATATTGATTGGCTTGCCTACAGGAGGTCCAGAAGTTTGCTTTCCGACAATTACCTGAACGCCGGGATATCCTTCTGCCAACTCCCGAATTTCCTCCATCACACCGTTAGTATTGATCCCATTTCTGTACTGGTATTCCACAAAAGCCAATGTGATTTTAGCCTTATGGGGAGTAGCGGCATTGGTGGGTCCATCCATAACGTCACCCGTTCCTTCACCGATCTGGGTGATGACAGACTCAATAATATCCTGATAGGGAGAAAGTATATCAGACAAATCGTCTTCAAAACCCATCACCATTTTATTGGTTGCTTCAATATCGGTCCCCATAGGTTTTTCCAGAAAGATATTCACCAGTGCCGGTTGGTTGTCTGGAAAAAACAAAACCTGAGGAGCCTTTATATAAAGTAATCCTATCGACAATACTAACAACAAAATTGTCCCTCCGAAGAAAACATAAGGGTAGGGACCTCTAAGGGCCCGAAGAAGAACGTTTTCATAATAATTCTCCAAATTTGCCAAGAAGACATTTTGAAACCATGTAATAGCCCTACGCATAAAAAACAAATTAAATAGGGTGAGTAGGGCAATCAATACTAGGGCGTTGGCAAGCGTAGTATATCCGGGAAAATACAAGATGACACCGACAACACCCACAATAGAAGCGAAAATTAAGGTATTCCGCTTTGGCTTTTTCTTTGAAAGATCCTGAACTTTCATATACATCGCCGTCAACACCGGATTGATCACCAAGGCCACAAAAAGGGAGGAAGAAAGTACAATGATAAGGGTAATTGGCAGGTATTTCATGAACTCACCAACGATACTATCCCAAAATGCCAGAGGCAAAAAAGCCGCTAATGTTGTAGCCGTAGATGTAATGATCGGCCATGCCACTTCGCCCACACCCTCTTTGGCTGCCTGAACGGAACTTTTCCCCTCCTGCATTAGGCGGTAAATGTTTTCAACTACCACAATTCCATTATCCACCAACATCCCCAAAGCTAGGATCAGAGAAAATAGCACCATCAAGTTGAGCGTAATTCCGAGTGAGTTCAAAACCAGAAAAGAAATGAACATCGACAACGGAATTGCAATACCCACAAAGAGTGCATTTCGGAACCCGAGGAAAAACATCAATACCAATACCACCAAGATCACCCCTAAAATGATGCTGTTCTCCAAATCCTTTACTTGAGCTCTGGTAGTTTTAGATTGATCATTTGTAATTGATATTTCCAAATCGTCCGGAAATCGATTTGCCTCAGCATCGCTTATTATTTTCTTGATTTCATCGGCAGCATCTAACAAATTTTCCCCGCTTCGCTTTACTACATTGACAGTGACTACTGGTAACTTCTTACTACGGGCATAACTTTCCCGCTCTTTGAAAGTATCCCGTACTACCGCCACATCCCGTAAGTAAACGATTTTATTCTCTTCCGTTTTGACAATGATATCCTCCAATTCAATGGGGGATTCAAATTCCCCTGTGATCCGTAGTGATCTTCGGAAATCGCCGGAAAGAAGGTTTCCCCCTGAAATAGTCACATTTTCTGCCTGTACCGCATCTGAGATGTCCGAGAAACTGACTTTCATCGCTTCCATTTTGAAAATATCGGCATCGATTCGGATTTCCCTTTCCACTGTTCCGCGAAGCTCTGCCTTGGATACTTGCGGAAGTTTCTCCACTTCATCCTCTAGGAATTCGCCGAATTTTTTAAGTTCTACCTCCGAGTAATTCCCGGAAATGTTGATATTCATAATGGGGAAATCAGAAGTATTTACTTCCAGCACATCCGGATCCCTGTCCAAGTCGGTGGGCAGTTCACTTTTGGATTTGTCCACCGCATCTTTTACATCCTGCAGGGCTTTTGATATATCTACATTGGGATTAAATTCAACCACAATGGATGAAAAATCCTGCACAGAGGTGGATTTTATATCTTTGACATTGTTGATGGACTTTAACTCCTTTTCAATAGGCCTGGTAATCAAGTTTTCCATATCCACTGGCGAATTACCGGGATATGCAGAACCGACATATACGGTAGGGATCACCACCTCCGGAAAACTTTCCTTGGGCATGGTGGTATATGCGAAAATCCCCATAAACGCAATTATAAAAGAAAGGATTATTACCGAAGTGCGGTTATTCACTGCGAGGGTGGTGAGTCCAAACTCCCTTATAACCTCTTTTTTATTTTCATCCTGCATAGCTATGGATAGATTATCTTGATATGTTAACTCGGGCGTTGTTGCCCACTTCCCGGAAACCTTTGTCTATCAGGGTCTCACTACCGTCCAATCCTTCCATGATTTCTGTATCATCCCTTTGTGTCATGCCTCGTTTGACATATTTTTTCTTTGCTGTATCGTTATCAACCACAAACACATAATCTCCCTGATTATCCTGAAGGATCAGATAGCTCGGAACGACAACGGCTTCCTTATTTTGGTAGTCGTTAATCCGCAGCACCGAGATCATATTCGGTTTCACCAGATCCATCCGTGGTAGGAAAACTTCAACTTTAAAAGTCCTGTTATTTGGATTTATGACAGCACCCACCGCAGTTACTTTGGTTTCCAGTTGTTTATCTATGGATGGAAACACGACCTGAACCGAATCCCCCTGCTGCAATACCCCCACATATTTCTCGGAGACATCTCCCTCAATATACAAATCGCTTTCCCCTACAAAGTTGATCATGGATGATCCTGCCTGCACCAACTCTCCTAATCGAACCATCACCGACTCTACTGTCCCATCAAAGGGGGCCCGAACCACCGTCCTGTCTTTTTGAATAGTTAAGGTAGCCAGGGATTTCTCCAGATTTTCCTTTCGGTTTTTTGCTTCTAAAAACTGAACTTCCGTTCCGATTTGCTGATCCCAAAGTCGTTGTTGTTTCTCAAATATCGTAGTGGCCAGTTCAAGTTGGCCTTTAAGTTCATCGATATTTCTGTCTACCGATTCGGCATCAATTACAGCAAGCTCCTGTCCTTTACGAGCCCGCATTCCTTCCATGGCCTTTACCTCCTGTACCCTTCCCGCTACCTCCGCGCTGATATTTACATTCTTCTTGGACAATACCGAGCCCGTTATTTCCACATAATGGGTAAACGTGCCTGTCTTGGGTTGGGTGGTGGTAACAAGGACCGCCTTCCGTTCACTTCGGGCAAACTCAGGATCCAATTGAGCGATCTCCGTACTTAGTTCGTCCATCTTTACCTTAAGTTCAGCAGCTTCATTTTGATACTCCTGAAGCTGTTTCTTTTTCTGGTCTAGGTCTGAGATTTCTTTCGTGCAAGAGATTACAAAACCTGCCAATGCAATCATCAAAAATGTATAATACCTTTTCATGTGTTTATGATTTGTTCTTTAATGGTCACATGGAATCTCGCATGTTTAATCGTCATCCCACTGTGTGACGGCTCCGTCATGCTCGATTTCATTTGTTCGTAACGTCCTGTTATTTTAAAATTCCTAATGCTTTTTCCACATCAACCTTGGCAATCAAGGCATCATATAGTGCTGAATAATAATTGGTTTCTGCTTCTTTAAGGGCTGCATCAGCTTCTACCACCTCAAAATTTGACCCGACACCCTCTTGATATTTTATTCTCGTCATATTGAAAACCTCCATAGCAAGTTCCCTGTTTTCGCGTTGTACATTTAAAGCGGAAAGGCTGTTTCTAAGGTTTGCTTTCGCCTGGAACTCCTCTACTTGGATATTTTGAAGGGTGTTGTATTTCACGTTTTCAAGCTGTCTGATCTGAAGCCGGTTTTGTTGGATGACATAGCTTTTTCTAAAGCCGTCAAAAATTGGGATGGCTACCCTGAAACCGACAAAAGACGTTGAAAACCAGCGGTCTGCCTGATAGACATTTCGGAAGTCCTGCGCACCTGTTACACGCTGGAATGTTCCAAAAGCAGTAAAATTCGGCATGTATTGCACTTGGTTATTTTTCAAATCCAAAGAAGCCAATTCCATGTTTTTTTCGAGCTGCCCGATCTCTACGCGGTCTAGCATCTGGGCATCCAAAAGAGAATAAAAATCCCTTTCATTTTCTCCCATGGAATTTAAACTTTCCTCCAGAACTACCTCCAAATGAAGGGGAACTCCTAACTGAACTTTAAGCAATTGTTTGCTTACCTCTATTGAGGTATTTATTCGGTCAAATTCAGTTTTCACGTTATTGTATTGAACTTTGATTCTGGATATGTCCAATTTCTCCGCAAAGCCTGCCTCATACATAGCCGTAGTTTCGCGCAGCAATTGTTCCAGCCTTTCCAAGTTGGAATTGATCAATACCTTTCGCTCTTCATTGACCAGCACCGTGAAATATGCTTTTTTTACATTTTCCACCACATCTATTTGGGCCTTTTCTCTGTCGAAATCGGTCAATTCCCTGAGTGTCTTCGCCGCTCTCAGTCCGACAAAATAGGAACCGTTAAAAATCATTTGCTCCACAGTGGTTGTAAGACTGGATTGATAATTTACAGCAAAAGGAATAACCGTGAGGTCGGAAGGGATGTTACCTGGACCTCCGCCTCCACCATCATCACCCCCACCAATAATGTCACCTGCTGCGGCGGGCAAAATGAGCAAGGGGGGTTGTAAGTTCTTGGTGAATTCCAGTGTACTGTTTATTTGGGGAAGGCCCTGTGCCCGCTGCTCGCCAATGGTTGCCTTGGCAATCATTACTTCCAATTGGGCATTCTTAGCCTCTACATTGTTTTCCAAAGCATAGCGGATACTTTCTTCCAAGGTTAACTGTAAAGTTTCCTGAGCAAATATGGGATTGACAGTCACCGCAAAAGTGAAAACCCCAATCAAAAGTTTGTGTATTTTATTTATCATAGTATTAATGCTGATGGTTCATTTTTTCTTCGTAGGCAGCTCTTCCTTTGTCGGTAAAAATACCGTAAAGAAAATGCTCAAACATTTGAAGCTGTAATTCCACAAGATTTATTCTTACAGGGTTGAACTTGACAGGGTCGAACAGAAATGAGATTTGTTCCAACCGCATCATCGCCAAAAGTCTTGAATTGATCTCGGGCCTGAAATAGCCTAGTTCTTTTCCTCTTTCCAACAAATTTTCCAAATTAGAGATGGCACAATCTTCTTTGAACTTTTCAAACAGTGCCCAGCTTTCTGGATAATACCGTTTGATTTCGTTGAGGACCATAGGGTGCATGTCCGTAAACCGCTCCCTAAGAAATTTGGAAAAAGCTATCAAATGCTCAATAACTCCATCCGCATCATCCTCAAGCTGAATCATCTTGCAAGCGTTTGAATCCAGTTCGCGTGAAAATGTCTCATACACCAATTGTTTCTTATCTGAAAACTCTTGGTAAATGGTCTTTTTGGACATCCCCGCCTCCCGTGCGATTTGGTCCATCGTCACGGATTTAACCCCAAACTGGGTAAACTCTTTAATGGCAACTCCAATTATCTTTTCTCTTGTCTCCAAACGGCACCTAGTCTAAATATCAGTCCAAGAACTTTGGAAACTATTGGTTAGTTCAAAGTTTCCAAAGTTTTTTTGAATGAGCGAATATTAATCGATTTTTTGATTTAGGGTAATCAGAAGTATATTCATTCTTAAGTCAATTCATTCACCATATATTATTCTTTTTTTATTGTATTAATAGATTTTTATATCAGAAAAAATTATTTAAAAACCCAGTTTAACCTATAAAATTATTTAAACAAATCCGAAAAGGCCAAAAATTGACGAAACGAGTACCTGTTCAATACCGGCCAATATCCCTAAGAAAATCTTCAAAAACGGACACTTTTGGAGGAGGTTAAATTGGTTGAGAAACGGATGCGAACTTTTGATGCCTTTTCTTACCTTTGTCCTTCCATAAAATAGCGATTCAATCAATGATTTTATTTTTCCAATACTCCCCCGACCAAGTCTATGCACTTGAAGCTTCACGGGCCTTGGCTGTCACTGAAATAGAAAGGATTTCCTGGCTCTTTGGCAATGCATCATTCCTAGAAGTAGGCCAGCTTGAAGGAAAGTTTGTAGGCCCCAGAAAGGAGATGATTACCCCATGGTCCACCAATGCGGTGGAAATAGCCAACAATATGGGGTTGACAGATATCCTTCGCATAGAATCATTTGAAAGGTTTGTGGAAGGTGATTCCTTTGATCCCATGCTTCAGGCTATTTATGATCAAATGGATCAGGGAATTTTCAGGATAAATGTCACACCTGCGCCCGTTAGGCACATTTCTGATATTGCTGGGTATAATGCTCAAGAAGGCCTGGCTTTAAACCCCGAAGAAGTTATTTACCTGGAGCAGGTAAGCCAGCAGCTGGGGAGGCCCTTGACCGACAGCGAGGTTTTTGGTTTCAGTCAGGTCAATTCCGAACATTGCAGGCACAAAATCTTCAACGGAACGTTTATTTTAAACGGGGAGGAGCAGCCAGCCACCTTGTTCCAGTTGATCAAACAAACGGCTAAAGCAAATCCGGGAAAAATCGTCTCCGCTTATAAAGACAATGTGGCGTTTATACAAGGCCCCTCTGCTTATCAGTTTGCTCCAAAAAGTCAGGATAAGGCCGATTTTTTTGAACTCACCCCCATGGAAACGGTCCTTTCCCTAAAAGCCGAAACGCACAATTTCCCCACTACGGTGGAGCCGTTCAATGGAGCCGCTACCGGAGCCGGGGGTGAGATCAGGGACAGATTGGCTGGCGGTACTGCCTCGATTCCGTTGGCGGGAACAGCTGTGTACATGACGGCCTATCCCCGTACTGAACCGGACAGAAATTGGGAAAAAAACCTCCCTTCCAGAAAATGGCTCTACCAGACTCCTGATGATATCCTAATCAAAGCCTCCAACGGTGCCAGTGACTTTGGAAACAAGTTTGGTCAACCACTGATCTGCGGAAGTGTACTAACCTTTGAACATCAAGAAGGGGACAAGGAATTTGGTTTTGACAAGGTAATCATGCTCGCTGGTGGAGTTGGATTCACAAAAGCTCCCTATAGCCTGAAAAGAAAACCTGGAAAAGGTGATAGAATCGTTGTAATGGGAGGTGACAATTACCGGATTGGGATGGGTGGAAGTGCGGTGTCTTCCGTTGATACGGGCCAATTCAGCAATGCCATCGAACTGAACGCCATTCAAAGGTCCAATCCCGAAATGCAAAAAAGGGTAGCGAACGTAATCCGGGCCATGGCTGAAAGCAATGATAACCCTATTGTCTCCATTCATGACCATGGTGCGGGAGGACACCTAAATTGCCTTTCTGAACTGGTGGAAGAAACAGGAGGCACCATCTATTTAAATAAACTCCCCGTGGGAGATCCAACCCTCTCTGCCAAAGAAATCATCGGCAACGAATCTCAAGAGCGCATGGGGCTGGTCGTGAAGCCTGAAGATCTGTCGACATTAAAACGGATTGCGGACAGAGAACGGGCTCCTCTATATGATGTCGGGGAGACTACCGGGGATATGCATTTCAAATTCGAAAATGCAAGTACCGGGGAGAAGCCGGTAGATTGGAACCTTGCGCATATGTTTGGGTCCTCACCCAAGACAATTCTGGAGGATCAAAGACCGACGCTGGCATTCCCTCCCCTATCCTACGAAAAAGAAGACTGGATTAGCTACTTGGGAGATGTACTTCAACTGGAGGCTGTCGCTTGTAAGGACTGGCTAACCAACAAAGTAGACCGCTCCGTGACGGGCCGGGTAGCTACCCAACAAAGTACAGGCGCCATACAGTTACCCTTAAATAATGTGGCTGTAATGGCCTTGGACTTCACGAGCAATAAAGGCATTGCTACGTCGATTGGACATGCGCCGGTAGCCGCATTGTCGGATCCGGAAATTGGCTCCAGACTAGCCATTGCGGAGTCATTGACGAATTTGATTTGGGCACCGCTTACAGACGGCCTTAAAGGAGTTTCTCTAAGTGCCAATTGGATGTGGCCTGCCAAAAACCCGGGGGAAAACTTCCGACTTTATCATGCGGTAAAAGCAACCAGCGAATTTGCAATTGCACTGGGAGTAAATATTCCTACCGGAAAGGATTCTCTGTCCATGACCCAAAAATACCCCGGCGGACAAACTGTTTACTCACCGGGAACAGTGATTATCTCTACAGTAGGGGAATGTGCCGACATTAGAAAAACCGTTTCTCCGGATTTAGCTCCCGTTACCGATAGTGTATTAGTTTGGATTGATTTTTCAAGTGATGACCTAAAACTTGGAGGTAGTAGCTTGGCGCAGGTTCTTAACCAAGTCGGAAACGAGGTTCCGGATATCAAAGATGCAACCTATTTTGTAAAGGCCTTTCAAACCGTCCAAACGCTGGTAGAAAAAGGATTGATTTTAGCAGGTCACGATATCTCATCTGGCGGGTTGATTACTACGTTGCTTGAAATGTGTTTTCCTACGGAAAATGCAGGTCTGCTACTTAAAGAAAACATACTTGGCTCAGACCCTGTGCAAACTTTATTTGCAGAAAATCCGGGGGTTGTTTTACAAGTGGAAGGCGGAGGCGACGCTATAAATTTACTAAACCAAGAAGGAATAAAAGCTGAATTAATCGCTAAAGTTACTCAGGATGGCCTCGTCAGATTCGACGGTGAAGAAATCTCCCTAGACGTACATTCATACCGGGAAAATTGGTTTCTTTCTTCGTATCTACTGGATAGAAAGCAAAGTGGGGTAAAATTGGCTAAAATTCGGCAAGAGAACTTTTCGCAGCAGTCCCTTTCATATTCATTTGACAAAAACTGGCTGGGAAATCTGAGTGCTCTTGGTTTAGATGCTCATCGCACCACACATTCTGGCAACCGGGCAGCGATTATACGGGAGAAAGGAGTGAATGGAGATCGGGAGATGGCCTATGCGCTTTGGCTGGCTGGGTTTGATGTGAAGGACGTTCACATGACAGATCTTATATCCGGGGCCGAGAATTTGGAGGACGTACAGCTTATCGTATTTGTCGGCGGATTTTCCAATTCAGATGTCTTGGGCTCTGCCAAAGGATGGGCTGGAGCCTTTCTATATAACGACAAAGCCAAGCTGGCCTTGGACAATTTCTACAATCGACCCGACACCCTTAGTCTTGGCGTTTGCAATGGTTGTCAGCTTATGGTGGAGTTGGGGTTGGTATATCCCGAGCACGACAAGCAGCCGAAAATGCTGCATAATGAAAGTCATAAGTTTGAATCGGCCTTTGTCAATGTCACGATTCCAGAAAATAAATCGGTGATGTTCGGATCACTTGAAGGGCAACGCCTTGGAGTTTGGGTGGCGCATGGGGAAGGGAAATTCAGTCTTCCCCAGTCAATAGAAAGCTATGACATCGCTATGAAATACAGCTTTGAGGCCTATCCCGGTAATCCAAACGGATCAGACTTTGCTACCGCGGGAATTGTTTCCGCTGATGGACGGCACTTGGCCATTATGCCCCATATTGAGCGATCTATCTTTTCTTGGAATTGGCCTCATTACCCACGTGAAAGAAAAGGCGAGGAAGTTTCTCCCTGGATTGAAGCATTTATCAATGCAAGGAAATGGGTTGCTTCCCGTAGCTAGTTGATTGGACCTGAAACCGAAGATCTGCCAGATTTAAAAAAACCTGGCAGGTCTATTTTTCTCTTTACATATTCATATTATACCCACCAAACCTTCGGAGATTGTAGGTAAGGGTAAGCATAAAAAACTGACGGAGAACCTGAGTCCGCACATCTTCCACAAAAACATCCGTGACGTTTCGGTCGATGCTGGTATTCTGGTTCATCAAGTCGAAAACCGTCAACTTAACTTCTGCCTTTTTGGAAGGAGGTATTCTATAGCCCATTTCAAGGTTCACCAATAGTATAGATTGGTCAAAGTCCTCCCCTAATCCAGAGTAAACCAAGTGGTTCACACTGTTGCCTACAAAGAAGCCTCCTGCGAAATTCCAAAACAAATCCATCCGGGTATTATGTGTGTAGAAGTTGTTTGAAAGTTCCTGCTGCAAACTGCTTCGGACAATGTTATAATTCCCAGTTGAGGATAGATTGAAGTCTACTCGCTCGTTGATGTTGCTACTGAGGTTGATGCCCTGTGAAAGGCCTGTGTTTCGGTTGAAATTATATTCACCGTTTATGATTCCCGGGCGGTTATTCATCCGCATGCTGGTGTTGACACTTAGATTGCTTTTCATGAAGCGTAATGGAAACCCATAACTGGCATAGGCTCTGAAGAACCAATAGTCATCGAGGTTGACAGGTCGGGTAAATTGGCCTCCCTGAGGAAGCAACACCTCACCCTGAATTAGGGTGTCCCGATTGGCAACAAAGGTTTCATTTCCTATAAAATCCCTTCGGAGATTTCCATAAAGAAATAACATAAGTGACTTATTCGTTTCCGGATTGATTCTGCGGTAACGAGCGAACAGTCGGTGGCTGTACTCCTGATTCAACTCCGGATTTCCGTTGGATAGTTGGAGTGGATTGGCGTTACTGATGACGTCCTGAAGCTGCCGTATGGTGGGAGCGGTAGTACTGGTGTTGTAGTCAATCCGCATATTGCTCAACTCGTTAAACTGGTAGTTTACTACTACCTGTGGGAGCAAGTTGGTAAAGTTACGCTGCGTATTTTCGAATCCCGGGAAAATCCTGTCACTGTCTATCTTAGCCGACTGCATATTCAGGTTGGAGTAAATGGACATCTTGTCCGATCTGTAGCCGTAGCCCACACCAGCCCATTGGGTTAGATACATGTTCTCAAATTCGTTGGAAAGCACACTGTCCAGGGTAACCAGGGTAGATTCCTGCTCCCTTGACGTTACTATCCGCTCAGTATCGGAAAGATTATTGGATATACTGTAATTTACCCGAAGGTTGGATTTTTCACTTAAAGGTTCAAAATAGCTTACACGCGCCCTGTAAGAGGTGCTGTTATAACCATTGTCTCTGAACTGGATAAGGCTGTCTATATTTGAATTTATATAATTTTCATTCACTGCGACCAAATCTGAATAACTTCGGCTGTCATAAACACTTGTGTTCACGCTTGTTGAGAGCACTCTGCCTTCCTTGGCGAATTTATACCTGTAGATAAGGGAATTTCCGAAATTCATCGACTCCCTATTATTTTCGGTGGTATTATCGTTTCGACTTATGGGACTGTCTCGGTCAAAAAGATTTACGGCATCCCGGATATTCACAGAGCTACTTTTATCATATCCGAATCGGGGCCGCAAAATGATCGCATGCCGCTCACTGATGTTGTAATCAACTCTGAAATTCATCCGGTGACTTTCAGTATTGGTCTGGTTCAGTCTGGTTTCGTTATATAATTGGAGGCTATCATTTGGCAAGATATATTCCCTGGATGAAGTTCTATTTAAAACATTGTCCCTGTTATTAAAGAGATAACTTCCTGTCACCTTCAATTTCTCATCAAGGTATTCATCAGAAAAGTTCACACCTATTGCGTTCGTTGTTGTAATACCAGGCAAATTGCCAACCGTAAGGTCAGATCCCCCACCTCTACGGCTATCATCTCCTTCCAAATCCCCCAATTCGTCTGATCCGAAATTTTGCTGGTTGATATTATTACTAAGTCCCAAAATGGATATTCTCCGAGGTCCGTTGAAAAGGTTCATATTTCCGCCGGCCAAATAATTATTGTCCGTTCCGTAGCCACCATAGAACTTTCCAAACCTTCCGGCCCGTTTGTCAGGCTTGGTGATGATATTAATCGTTTTGATTGTTTCCCCGTCATCAAATCCGGTGAGTTGTGCTTCGTCTCCTTTTCTGTCCAAAAACTCCACCCGTTCGATTACTTCGGCAGGGAGGTTTTTAAGTGCTGCGGCCGGATTGTCCCCGAAAAACGGTCTACCATCTACCAGTATTTCCTTTACGTCTTCGCCCTGTACCTGGATAACACCGTTTTGGATGACCACACCGGGCATCTTTCTCACCAATTCATCCGCATCCGCTTCAGGTCTAGTTTTAAATGCAGCAGCGTTAAAGGCAACCGTGTCTCCCCTTACTTCCCCTCCGAGTGCGTCTGCCGATATCTCAAAGGTTTCCAATTCCTGCCCATCACTTTCTATTTCAAAGGTCCCCAGATCATTGTTAGCAGGTGCAGTTGTTTTTTGGGCAAATGGTTTGTAGCCAATAAAAGAGATTTCCACTACAAATTCAGCCTGGCTAGGCTTTTTGATGGAAAACGTGCCGTCAAAATCCGTAAATGTAGAACTTAGGGTTTCTCCATCGTCTGTTTTCAAAAAAACATAAGAGCCAAAGAGCTCCTCCTTGCTTTGTTTGTCGATAACTTTTCCTCTGAAGGTTTCCTGAGCATACAAAGACGATGAAAAAACGAGAGCCAAAATAATGGGACAAATAAGCTTAAACATGAAATTGATATTAGGTAATAAATCCTGATTTGTTTGCAAGTTGGGACCTTAAAGGATATAGAACTATTTAAATTATGTCAGAGCAAAAAAGAGGTGTTATATGGTCAAATTATTGGTTAACCTCCAAAACTGGAATTATTTACTGTAGGGGTGAAAAAAGATTATTTTTGGAATCCCTCAAAATAAATGACTGATTATTATGATATTATTTGGTCAGGTGGCGGAAAAATTCCATATCCGTAGTCGGTCTGGAAAAAAAACACGGGAAATGATTGGGTTTAGATTTGCATTAAAAAAAAAGTACGCCTACATTTGTGACACCTTAAAAAAAGGGGATCAAAATTGACCGATGGTGTAACTGGCAACACGTCTGATTTTGGTTCAGAAGAGTCCAGGTTCGAGCCCTGGTCGGTCAACAAGTTAGTAAGTAAATCAACGAAGGGCGTCTTAAAACGCCCTTTTTTGGGTTTTGGGGGTTATTTAGAAATGAAATATAGCCTTCGGCTGATATAAAGCGGAAATATGGCCTACGGCCGAAATAGATTTCAAATATTTAGCTTACCAATTATCTCTAATAGGCATAGAATTTGAAATATTGGGGAATCAGATATTCATTAGGACTAATACATATCCTTTTTTCATAGCGTAAATTGTATGCGTAAAAATGGAAGCCAGCCTAAACGGCAATCTAAATTAGAAAGATCGAGCTTGACATTTCTATTACTCTCCTGAATAGGTAAATTGGCTGAATTGTGCCGTATTTGACGATGGATCTCCGGAAGAAGTGGCATAAGGACCCATAACAACTCCTACAAAGCCACCGGCAACACGGGTGCTTAGGAAGGTTCCTTCTTCAAAATCAAAAAATCCTTTCCAGTTTTCATCTTCGGATGCCCGGAATTCAAATTTATAAAGGGCCTTGTCAAAGGCTACTTTTAATTGGATTTTGCCATTTGAATCCAAAACTTCCTCCTGTAGAAGATTTAGCTCTCCGTTATCATCAGACTGCCAAAGAGCCAAAATCTCCTCTCCCGCTTCATTAAGTGACTTTCCAAATAATAGGTGGTGAGTCTCATTTTGAAAAAGCAACAGACCGGATTTTTCCGCAGGTACTTTAGGTGCAAAGTCCAGTTCAGTGGTGGCATATCCAACCTGATGCTGTTGCCTT
>DATHWC010000398.1:0-8761 GCA_035460985.1 Lunatimonas sp. | reverse complement strand
ACGAAAACTTGAAATCAACAGGTCGATAGATGGTAAAACTTACTTTATACACCGCCAAAAAAACGGAAACCTAAGTATCACACCTTGGTGTTTTGAGGCAGATTCCTTTGAACTTTCCATTGAGGAAACCGTTTTAGAACAGACAAAATTTAAATCCCAAAAAGAATTGAAGGATGCGTTAGATGCAACGCCTAGAAGAAATATGATATGGAAATTTGAAAAATGATTTTTTGGAAAGATCGGAATTTTGGAAAGCTATGAAAATTAATCCTCGTTTTCATTCTGTGGATGGGCTGCACCCATCCCATTGATCTTATGCCCGTTCAGGGCTGTGTTCATTTTTTGCTTATGAGAGTCAGTCACCTTTGGATATAATGACCCATCCGGGAAAAAACAGAACCCGACATATCCGGGTTTTGGCGAGAGAGACTGGCTTCTTCAACCATCCCATCGGCCAAAACTGCCCCACCCCAACCCTCCCCTTTAAGGGAGGGCGATCAATAACGTCAAGAAAGCGAATTTTTCCATCTAAAATGGTCTTATCTAAGGGCTACGCTACACGGTAGGGTAGTGATTTTTCAACCAGTTGGGGCTAATAGTGATAAACTCAAATAAATATTTCTTAACTCAATATGATCAAGTTCGCACTCCGTAATTGTTAATTCGTAATTCGTAATTCACATTCAACCCATCAACCTACTACCTATCAACACCAACAACCATAACCTATCTCCCCCCAAGCCCATCCGGCAAGGATCTCAAAAATGCCATCAGATCGCTTAACTCCTGAAGGGTTAGCTGCTCCTCCCATCCGGCTGGCATCAAGGATACCTCGGAATGGGATACTTGGGTTACCGCTTCCTGGCTGACCTGCCGCTGTACACCGGGACCTACTTCTACCACGTAGGTGGATGCGTTTGACTCTTTGATTATTCCCGTAATCGTTCCTTGGGCCGTTTGCAGTTGGGAGGTTTCGTATTCCCGGGCAAAGCTGGCGCTGGGATAGATAATGGCTTCAAGGATATCGTGGGAGGAGCGAATATCGCCGATATTGGTCAGGTCCGGACCGAAGTTGCTCCCCTCCCCTGCCACGGCATGGCAGGAAGCACAGGCTGATGTCTTAAAAAACACCTCCCTGCCTCGGGAAACATCTCCCTTTTCCAAACTTTCTTCCAAGGCGGTTAGCTGGTTTAACCGCTCTCCATGCAGTGACCTAATTTTTTCTAGCAACTGATTTGACTCTATTTCCACCGCTTTCGGAAAAGTTGAAAGCAGGGTTTCCACTTGGGAGACCGGCACCTTGTCCAATTGAGTATCCAATCCTGCAATTACCCGAATCAACTCCAAACCCATCGCTTCCGATTCCACCCCTTCAAACAAAGACAGCCAATCCATCAGATACCTGACTTCCATCTTCGGAAGCACTTCCCGGATAATCAATTCCTGCTGAGATGCCGAAAGCGTATTTCCCCGCAATACCGCAAGGGTTAACTCCATTTCTCTCCCCTGCTGCAAGGCACTCGCTTTGGAGATAATTTCTGAGATCTCCCCCTCCGAAAGGACATATCCCCCGGAACGCATGGCCTGCAATGCCTTTAGCTTCATCCCATAGGTCTGATTTGTAGTCAGATTTTTAAGGCCAGATTCAAATCCCGTCAAGCCTTTCGAAATTATCAAATCCAACACAGCAGCCTGTACGTTATCCTCCGATCTTTCAAGCCAGGATTGCAAGGAGGCGCGCCAAGCAAACGGAAAGTCATCCGCGGGAACCGGTTGCAGTAAGGATAGCATAAATTGCTGCTTTTCCGGATTGGTTTGGGATTCCCGCATCAATCTGGTAACGGTAGCCTGAAAGGCGGGGGCCGAGCCAAAAACGGCCATTAGGGTTTTCATCGAAACCTGCCGATCGTTATCTTCCATCACAAACAGCCGTTCAAAATACCCGGCCGCCAATCCGGTCCATTCGGGATGGTGACCAAGCACCCAACTTCCAGTTTCCTCCAACAATGTGTTCTCGCTGGCTAAAAAGGGTTGCACCATGTCCTCCGTTAGGAAATTATTGCGCTTTTGATCTAACGCGATTAACGCTGTCCGCTGTTTAAGCGGATTTGTATCGGAAAGCGCGGCGGTAAGCGCCGATTCACTTTCGAGTTGAATCAACGCATAGACAGCCGCATGATTTAGCATCCGGTCTTCGGTGCGGCCGGCGAGATCAAGCAGGGCAGATACTGCCTTTGAATCTCTGATCCGGCCCAGGGCCGTGGCCGCCTGTCTGACCACCAAAGGTTCGGCGTCATTTAAAGCATCAATCAATTGGGGAACCGCAGAAATTACCCGGGCCAATCCCAGCACCCGTGCCGCAGCCGCCCTGACCTCAGGGTCAATGTCCGCCAATGCCGGAACAATAGCGGCTGTTCCCTCCGGCTCTTGTAGGCGGTAAAGCAAAAATACAAGTTGGATTCGAATGTTTTTATCGGATTCACTTTCCAGCGCCTCTCTAAGTGGACCTACAGCACGCATACCCTCCCCAAGTATATTTTCACTCGCCCGCTTACGGATAAAGGGGCTGGGATCCCCAAGTAGTCTTATTTTCTCGGTTAGGGATATTTGCTCCCACAAAACCTGATTGGCAAAGGGATCTCCCGAAGGAGTACTTCCCTTTTTCCTGATATGGTAGATATTTCCCTGAAGTTCCGGCTTTGCTGTGCGGGAAAGGGGGCATCCGGCAATAAACCAGCCCCCGGTATTTACCACCAGCATTCCACCGTCACCGGCCTGCAAAACATCCGTGGGATGAAAATCCGACCGGCTGCTTTCTAAAAAAAATGAGTCCTCTGTTCGGAAACTGCCGCCTTCGGGTGTCAGTTTGCTGCGCACAATCCGGCCTGTATTAAATTGGGCATGAAACAAATTTCCGTCATAGTCAGCCCCCCATGGGTCCCCTTCCATCCGCATCAGTCCGGACGGGGATACACGGGCCATTTTGGTCATTACGGGCATCAAGTCCCCAGTGAGCACCAAACTATCCGCCCCGATAACCGGATTGGGCTTGGGGTAAACGCCTCCGTCAACCCAGTGCATCAGTGCATCCCTATACCCTCCCTGTGGATCCACAAAGTAGGTCATAGTGCCAAACACCTCCCCCGACGGAGAAAAGACCAACTCTACCGCATTGTCAAATCCACCGCCGGCAAAAGACTCTAACTGTCTTCCATCCGGCAGACAACGCCAAATCCTTGCCCCTTTGCCATCCAACATATCTCCCTCTTGGGTAGTGATTTCAAATCCCCGCCTCGCATCGGCCATATACAGCCATCCATCCGGCCCCAAGAAAGGACCACTGAGAATAGCCGCATTGTGGTTGAGTTTCCAGCCCGAAAGCAGCACTTCTTTTTCGTCTGCCATACCATCGTCGTTGGTATCGGTAAATTTCAGCAAATCGGGGACAGCCGTAACGTACAGGCTGCCGTTCAAGAAAGTTCCGCCCATGGGAAAGGGCAACTTGTCTGCATAGACGGTCCGCTCGTCAAATACCCCATCTCCATCGGTATCCGAAAGAAGAAGAATCTGAAAAGTGGGATCATCCAAGATCTCCTGTGTCCCATCGGTATGGCCGCTTGATTCAAACACAAAAAGTTTACCCGTATCCTCGTAAACCGCAAACATGGGATAGGTTACCAAGCCGGGTTTTACGGCCTCCCGAATCTCAAACCCCTCGGGTACAGTCAGTCCGGGTACCGTCTCCGTGCTTTCAACCGCGGCCAACCATATATATAAAACAAAAAGGATTACCAGGAATATAATCCCGATAATCCATTTTAGCCGATTTGTTGCAGATTTCATTTGTCACTTAAAAGAGGGAAAAACTGCCCCTCCATTTTTTCGCCTTTTTTCACAACGGGAACACCCTGCAATAATTCTCCATCTGTATTGGACGTGGTGCCATCGGCAAATACATTGAGCACAAAGGCCCTTCTGGATCGGGGGGATTTATTTTCATAACTGCCATGCACGGTCAGCGGATGGTGAAAGGTCGCATAACCTGCCGTCATTTCTACCGGAATAGGATTAAATGCAGCCTTTTGTTCGGGAGTCAAAAATTGCATCAGGCCATCCATTTCCCCGGCAAGTTTGGGCTTGTCCAGTAGGCCCCAGGTATGGCTTTTTGGGATATAATGCACACAGCCATTTTCAGTGGTCGCATCATCCAATCCCACCCAGCAAGTCAAATGTTGCATGGGAACCGTACGGGTCCAGTAGGAATAATCCTGATGCCAGGCAACCACGCCTCCATGATTTGCAGGTTTACAAAACAGCTGATCGTGCCAAAACCTTACTGGTTTGTTGCCCAAAAGCTGACTGGCTGCCATCACGAAGGCTGGATTCCATAGGATATCGTGAAAGCTTGGCATAATCCGCCAATGCCCCAAAGAATGGAAAAGAACCGCATTGGGATCACCGGATTCGTTGGAATGAAACTCATGGAACAATTCCGAAGCCGTATAGTCTTTGTCCAAAATCTCCGCCAACTCACTGTTCAACTGGTCCACCTGCCACTGATCAAGCAGCTTGACATTGTGCAGGTAGCCATTCTCATTGAAAAAAGCGATTTGTTCCTCACTAAGTTTATATTGTTCCCAATCGCTTTCCTGCTGGGGCCATTGGAATAGATCTCCAATCAGTTCATGGACAAGGGATAAGTCTTTTTGCATAGATATGTTTATTAGTCGAAAGGTTGATGGTTTATAGGTTTATTAGTTGATAGGTTGATTGGGTTGACGGACCAAGTCTCTAAGTCCCTTCGTCTCTCCGTCTCGTACTTCTTCCGTCTCTTGTCTTCCCTCTTCTGTCTCCGGTCTCCGGTCTTCCGTCTCCCGAACTTAATTGGGTAATAAGGGGGCTATTTGCTCCATGGAAGTAACTCCGGGAGGCAGTTCGGTCACTGTGAGGTTGCGGAAATGAATGGGAGCGCCTTCTGATTCCAAACAGATATAGCCTTTCTTCTGGGACGATTGTTGGATCCCATTGACAAATTTACCGTTGACGGAGAGCTTGATCACCCCATCCACGCAGACTACTACATAGGTATTCCATTCGCCCCGGGGCAAGCAGCGGTTTTCGATGGACTTACTCCGGGTACCGCGGGGATTGTCTGGAACGGTTTCCACACCTCCTACTCCGAAGAGCTCGCCATGTACATAGGCGATGGGAGGTAATTCTCCTTTGTCATTTTTGTTTTGGTTGACCCAATCCAATTCGAGCATCTGTACTTCCACTCCATCCGGCAGGCGATTGCTACCCGGTACAGCGGAACTCCACACAAAAGTCCCGGAGTTTCCTCCGAGTTCCTGATGGCTCCACTCCACGTACATAATAAAATTTTCGTATTGTTTCTCTGAACGGATAACCCCTATGGGTAAGCCCTCACAAACCAATGTATCGCCATCAAAGCGCCAGGTATCGGTTTCCGTATTGACATTGTACCATTTTATGGGATCATTGGAAGCAGTTTTTCCACTGATAAGCGTTTCCAAACCTTGTTCTTTTCCAAATTCAAAAAGGTATTCCTGTGCACACAAGTGACCGGGCAGGAATGCAATTCCCGCCATTACTAGTAGACTTATTATTTTCGACATATTTTTTGGATCCTTTAACTTACACAACTTTGGTGACTCCTGGTATGGCAATTGGCGGTACAGGCCATTTCAAATCCCAAGCATAGGCCTCAGGTGCGGGACCCAAAATCATATTGGAATTCATGGCATCTTCCCAGGTGATGGTTTGACCGCTGTAGCCAACCATCCTACCCAACACCGCCAACATGGTGCTGTTGCCCATCAGTTCACCTTCGTTCATTGGTTTTCCAGATCGGATAGCCGCAAAGAGTTCTTCATGCTGGGTTTCGTAAGGATTATTGTGTTCTCCGTCATAGGCCCAGGCGTTTTCCCCGTAGGTAGCATGGATTCTTTTTCCGATATCGACGACGGCATTGCCATTTCTGCCTGAAACTTCTACCTTGTTTGTGTTGGAGCAGCCTTTTTGCTGCCGGCTAAAGTGTACGCCTTTTAAGTTATTTCCATAGTCGTATTCTATGGCAAAATGATCATAAATATTACCATATATTTCTTCGGTTCTGGATTGTCTTCCCCCCGTGCCTGTAGCACTCAGCGGCAACTTGTCACCAAATGCCCACGACATCATATCCAGGCTGTGTACCATCATTTCTACAATATAGTCCCCGGACAGCCAGTCGTAGTAATACCAGTTTCTCATCTGATATTCCATCTCCGTCCATTCCGGCTGACGTGGCTTATACCACAGACCACCACCATTTCTTGCGGTAAATACCGTGGATACCTCACCGATATCACCCCGGTTTATCCGTTCGAATAGGGCTCTTTTGGCAAAGTCGTATCGGAAGGTAAATCCTGAAACCACAGATAGTCCCTTTTCTTGAGCCTTTTTGGCAGAGGCCAACACGCTCCGTACTCCCGGCGCATCCACAGCCACGGGTTTTTCACAAAAGACATGTTTGCCCGCATTCACGGAAGCCTCAAAGTGGCTGGGTCTAAAGGCCGGAGGGGTTGTCAAGATGACTACATCCACATCGGATTCCAATACTCTTTGGAAGGCATCAAAACCTACAAACTTATGAGAGTCATCAACTTTTACCTGTGCGGGGTTTACTTTCATCAGGGATTGGTAGGACTCCTCAAGGTAGTCGCTGAAGATATCTGCCATGCAGGTTAAGACCGCATCTTTATCTGCTTTAAGGGCTTGGGCCGCCGCACCGGTTCCTCGCCCCCCACAACCAATTAGTCCAACTTTGAGTGGCGCTCGCTGGGCGGCCATGCCGGAGGAAATGGAAAAGGTCATGGGCAATACGGAACTGGCGACAAGTGCCGTTCCGGTAGATTTCAAAAATGTCCTTCTGTCATTTTTGTCAGATTTATCTAACATACGAATTGTGGATTATGATGATTTTTATATTTAGAGTGTACTAAGATTTTTAACAGGTTGAAAAATACGATTTGTATTGTCTAATTCAAACCTTTTTTACACCAAATACGGAATTTACTACCCAAAATGACCCAATGGTTGAAATTGATTCCCAAAATATAATATATTTGGAATTCAAGCATTGACAATAAACTCCTTAACATGACCCCTACACTGACCGAAAATAACCCCTTAATTCATACCCTAAAAAAGAAAATCAAAGGAGACGTCCTCACTGACGATTACTCCCTAGGCATGTACAGCACCGATGCCAGCATTTACCAAATCACTCCTGTCGCAATAGTTCTTCCAAAAGACGAAAGCGATGTACGGACGGCAATTGAATTGGCCAGAAAGCATGCCGTTACGATACTTCCCCGTGGCGGGGGGACCAGCTTGGCGGGACAGACTGTTGGAAAATCCATTATTCTGGATTTTTCCAAATACATGAACCAAACCTTGGAAATCAATGAGCAGGAACGCTGGGTAAGGGTGCAGCCGGGAAAGGTAAGGGATGTGCTTAACGATGAACTTGCTCCCATGGGCCTGCACTTTGCCGTGGACCCCGCCACGTCCAGCCGGGCCAATGTGGGGGGAATGGCCGGAAACAATTCCTCCGGAACCAAAAGTATTCTATACGGAAAAACGGTAGATCATATTCTGGAAGCCAGAGTGCTGCTGGTAGACGGCACGGAACTGCTCCTAACCAAACTAAGGCCGGAAGAGTACGCAAAAAAGACCCAGCAGAATAACCGGGAAGGCGAAATCTACCGGGAGTTTCAGGACATCATTGACCGGAACAAAGCATTGATCGAAGAAAAATTCCCCAAGGTAATGCGGCGGGTTGGCGGATATAATCTGGATGAGTTTATTTATACCGAACAGTGGAATCTGGCCAAGTTGATCACCGGCAGCGAAGGCACGCTGGCCACCACCCTTGAACTCAAAATCAACCTCGAGCCTCTTCCGCAGTACAAGTCAGTCTGCGTCATCCATTTTTCAGATCTCTTGGAGGCCATCGGATCCGTGACACCAATTCTGCAATACAACCCCTCCGCAGTAGAGATTTTAGACAAGATTGTGGTCGATCTCAGTCGGGAAAACCTAACGACTAAGCGTCATTGCCATTTTATTACGGGCAACCCTGCTGCGATCCTAATCGTGGAATTCTACGGAATAACCCTGGAGGACGTGATGGAGCGTCCCATGAATATGATAAAGGAGCTTCAGGAAAAGGGATTGGGTTATGCCTATCCGCTCTTTCCGCAGGGAGAAGAATACGAGGATGTGTGGCTGGTCCGGAAAAAAGGCCTGGGCCTTATGCTTGGAATTAAAGGGAATAAAAAACCACTGCCCTTTATCGAAGATGCGGCCATACCAACTGACAAACTCAAGGAATACATAGACCGCACCCTGCAAATTTGCAAAAAACATGGGGCAGATGTATCCATGTACGCCCATGTCAGCGTGGGAGTCATTCATGTACGCCCTATTCTGGATTTGCGGCAGGCAGAGGACATTGAGCGCCTAAAGAATATTGCCGAAGACACCTTTAACCTGGTACTGGAATATGGCGGGTCTTGGAGTGGTGAACATGGTGATGGTCTGGTTCGAAGTGCTTTTAACGAGCGGTTTTTTGGTAAAGAACTTTATCGGGCCTTTGTACGGGTCAAGCAGCTGTTTGATCCTGAGAATTTAATGAACCCCGGTAAAATTGTAGAAGCCCAGACCATAGAACACAACCTGAGATATGGTGCTGAAT
>DATHWC010000397.1:0-4424 GCA_035460985.1 Lunatimonas sp. | reverse complement strand
TGGCAGAGAAATTGGCAACTGATTCGGGAGTACATACTGACCATTTGGCCTCAGTCACATCATCAATGGGCTGCAAACTAAGGTTGCGGCCTACTTCAAAAAGGCGAATCTTGGGGTAGTCGGCTACTTTAATGCTGTCTTCGCCATTGTTCGTGTTTTTGAGGGCCCATTCCATATTGGACTGACCACCCAACAACCATACATCGCCAATTAATACATCGGAAAAAACCACAGATTCTTTTCTGGTATTGACAGAGAGGCTATACGGACCTCCTGCAGGAAAAGCGTCCAGTTTTAGCGACCAAGTACCATCCCGTTCAGCACGTACCCGGTATTTTTTGCCGTTAAATTCCACATTTACCCATTCCCGTGAATCTGCCCATCCCCAAATAGGGATGTCGAGTTCCCGCTGAAGAACCATATGGTCGGCGAATACTTTCGGTAATTTGAGTTCGGCGTGTACTTGGAATACCAGCAAAAGTAGTATGCTGGCTAATAAAATCTTTTTCATTTGAAAGGTGTTTGGTTAATCTTGAGTTAAAAACAGGTGAAAAGATACGCTTTTTATAGGTAAAAAAAATCAATTATTTATTTTGAAATACTTGTAATTATTCCAAAACCGAAGTTCCGTCTTCTATTTGAACCTCATAAAACTTCGGCGACCGGCCAAATTCCCGAAGATAGGAAGCTGAGATTTCCGCTATAAACGTTTCCTTTTCCTGTTTTTTGATTAGGTTAAGCGTACACCCACCAAATCCCCCGCCCATCATCCGTGCCCCAAGCACATAATCCATCGATCTGGTCTGTTCCACCAAATAATCCAGTTCGGCACAGCTAACCTCATAACTGTGGGAAAGCCCTTCGTGAGATCCATATAAAAGCTTTCCAAAAGTTTCTAAGTCACCATTTTCCAAAGCCTCGCAGCTGGAAGTAAGGCGTTGATTTTCTTGGATCACATACGCACAGCGTTGATAGACCTTTCCGGGTAACAAATCTTTTATCTCCTCTAATTGGCCTAGGCCGACATCCCGTAGGCTTTCAATGGCAGGGTAATGTTGGCGAAGAATATTTACGCCAGATTGACATTCTTCCCGCCGGGTATTGTAAGCCGAATCGGCTAGCGAATGAGAAACCTGCGTGTCACATAAAAGAAATTGGCAATCTCCCAGGTACAAAGGAAAATAGTCGTAGTCTAGGCTCCGACAATCCAAGCGGATGGCGCGATCCTGTTTCCCCATCATGGAGGCAAACATATCCATGATACCACATTTTACGCCGGCGAACTCGTGCTCGGCCTTTTGGGAGAGTTTAACCAGATCCAGTCTATCGATTCCAAGCGCAAACAAAGCATTTAAGCCAAATCCGACCCCGTTTTCTAATGCTGCGGACGAGGAAAGACCTGCGCCTATGGGAATATCACCACCAAATATACAGTCAAATCCACGCACGGAATGACCATCTTGAATTAACGTAGCGGTGATCCCCTTGATAAAAGTGATCCAACCACCACCCGGTTGGATATCATTAAGAGAAAAGCTGGCGTCCTCCTGATAGTCTATTGAATACACACGACACCGATCCAGCCCGTTCTTCGCAAAACCAAGGTAGATTGCCTTGTCAATGGCCGCAGGCAAAACAAATCCCTCGTTATAATCAGTATGTTCTCCGATCAAATTTATACGGCCCGGAGAGCGTACAACAAGTGGCTCGATACCGAATTTCTGGTTAAATTGCTCTTGGATCTGATTTGGAATTGTTAAAGACATTTTGGTAAGTTTTTTTGGAATATATTTTTTGGGAAATGCCTTAGGTTTTTCTAGGGAAAGTTATGCAAGTTGGACTGCGGAAGAATCCATCTTGCATTGAGTAGGCGAATGGTCTTCCGCTGATATGTTACTCCTGATAAAGTGCAAACAGCACCGTCTCCCCAACTACCTGTAGGGTCTTTCGGTCGATCAGGTCCATATTGTCCGCATGGGTATGGTGATAATGGCCAAAACCATAGTCGGGACTGTATTCAATGATATTGATCATTGGGATGTTGGCATCTTGGTTTACAAAAAGATGATCATCGGTAATAGCTTCCGTCTGACGCATGATAAAGAAATCGCTATGACCCAAGTGGTGTCCATATCGCCATACTTTATCCACCACATTTTTGGCATATTGCATGGAGTACCCTTCTTTATAAAATCGGGCACTCTTGCCACCGACCATATCTAATAGGATACCGAAGTAAGCCCCATAGCCGGGCTGATGGGGGTTTTTGGACCAGTGTTGAGAACCAAGGCACCACCAGATTTGGGAAGAATTTTGGCGACGGGTGTGCTCAGGTTCGCCGTCATCCTCTCCATCGAAAAGGATAAAATCCACCCCCACATTCAATGGAAGCTCAGAACTGCTAATTACCCGCGCAATTTCAAGCAACACCCCCACTCCGCTTCCGCCGTCATTGGCTCCGTCAATAGGCTCGCTGATTCTCTCAGTGTCCTTATCCGCAATCCGACGGGTGTCCCAGTGAGCGGCTAGCAGAATACGCTTTGTCGCCGATGGGTTGTGGGAAGCAATAATATTGGTGAGATTCCAGGTGAGTCCGTCGTGTGTTTTAGCTGTAAACTCTTGGGGCTGAACTTCCAACCCAAAGGAATTGAATTTTTCTATAAACCAGGCGGCCGCTTCCTGATGCTCCGGGGTGTTGGGTACTCTCGGACCGAAGTCTACCTGCTGTTGAATATACCTGTAAGCCGAATCTCCCGAAAAGGAAGGGACTGCATTATAACTGATTTCTTCTGGGGGAACAGTTTCTTGGGTGCCTGTCCGTTCACAAGCTGCTCCAAAAAAGAGCAACAGCAGGCCCACAATCCAATACTTACTCTTCATATGCCCAGTCAATTTTGTTTTTCATATCTTTAACAATTATTCCCAACTGCTTCAAGGCAGACCGGATTTCATCCACTTTTTGGTAGTTGCGGACTGTCTTTGCTTCTTGATACACCTGTAAAAGAACGTCAAGGAGCGACTCTTGTTCGGATAATTTTTCTTCTTCCAAACCCAATATTTCCGTTATAAAGCGGTCAAAAGTTTGAATCATTTTGTCAAAAACTTCTTTTCCAAAAGACGAAGTGGCCAGCTGGCCGGTATATATACTGTTTATTTTTTTCAGTATATTGAATAGATGGCCGATAGCTTGGGCCGTATTGAAGTCATCATCCATGGCTGCCATTGCGCCATCGAGGCTTTTTTGTACCTGCTCTACTTGGATTGTATCCACAGTTACCTTTGAATCTTCCACATAGGTTAACAATCTAGCGATTCGGAGCCCGTTGATCAGTTTTTTATATCCTTTCTGAGCTGCCTGCAAAGCCTGATTGGAGAAGTCCAATGTAGAGCGATAATGGGCTGTGAGTATGAAATACCGAATGGTCATAGGGCTATAGGCTTGCTCAAGAACATCGTGATCGCCTTTGAAAAGCTCCTGCAACGTGATAAAATTTCCCAACGATTTGCCCATCTTCTGACCGTTGATGGTAATCATGTTATTGTGCAGCCAGTATTTAGCTGGATCGGTATGGTTGCAGGCATTTCCCTGAGCGATTTCGCATTCGTGATGTGGAAACATCAGGTCCATGCCCCCACCATGTATGTCGAAATGATTCCCCAAATACTTGCTGCTCATGGCAGTACACTCCAGGTGCCATCCTGGAAAACCTACGCTCCAAGGAGAATCCCATTTCATTAGGTGTTCGGGTGACGCTTTTTTCCAGAGGGCAAAGTCCAACGGATTTCGTTTTTCCGACTGGCCATCCAATTCCCGGCTTCCACTTAGAAGTTCTTCGATGACCCGGCCGGAGAGGCGTCCATATTTTATTTTTTCATTATATTTTACTACGTCGAAATAAACACTTCCATTGATTTCATACCCTAGGCCTTGTTCCAGTATATCGGCTACCAGTTTGATCTGCTCTGGAATATGCCCTGTAGCTCGTGGTTCAATATTGGGCTTGAGGGTGTTAAGCATATCCATGTCCCTATGATAGGAATCCGCAAAATATTGGGCAACCTCCATGGGCTCAAGTTGCTCAAGCTTGGCTTTTTTGGCGATTTTATCCTCTCCATCATCCGAATCCGCCTCCAAATGTCCGACATCGGTGATATTTCGCACGTATCTGACTTTATAACCTAGATGTGACAGGTAGCGGAAGACGATATCAAAGGTCACCGCTGCCCGTGCATGTCCCAGGTGCGCATCTCCATAAACGGTGGGACCACAGACATACATGCCGACATGAGGAGGGCTAAGGGGTTCAAACTTTTCTTTTTTTCGAGATAGGGTATTGTATAATTTGAGGCTGTGAGATTGCATCCGGCAAATTTATCAAACTTTCAATACTTTTTTTAGGAAAATAATTTTATTACCTTTGTAG
>DATHWC010000396.1:0-25910 GCA_035460985.1 Lunatimonas sp. | reverse complement strand
CTGCCATATTATTCACCTTTGTAACATCCCAGTTGCCAATGGGCTTATTAAAGCCTATTGCATAATTAAACATGTCTCGCATATCGATCACATTCCTTACATCCCAATCCCCAATTGGCTGGTCGAAAACCGTGGCGAGAGTGAACATGGCGTTCATATTTATAACATTACTTACATCCCAATTGCCAATTGGCTGGTTAAAGGTTACGGCGTTGGCGAAAAGGAAGCTCATGTTGGTAACATTACCGACATTCCAATTTCCAATAGGACCGTTAAATTTTCTACATCCTGCAAACATGTATCTCATAATGGTCACCTGGGAGAGATCGGGAATATCGGTGGCGTTGTAAACCAAATTGGCGCAGCCATAAAAGGCCGAATCCATATTACTCCAGGCGATACTGCCCCACTGGTCAATACTGAGCAATTTGAGGCGGTCGCCACCATTACTAAAAAAGATCCGGTGAAAGGTGCCGGCGCCCGGCGAGATGCTAACCCGGTAGGTGCCTGCGGAGGGGAAGGTGATTGTGGTGAGGTTATTACCAGTTGCAGTCCCCTGATTAGCAGGGTTGCCCACTTCTTCCCAGTGAATGTCGTAGTTGCTGCCTAAACCGGGGATGGTGATTTGGTTGCTGGCAGAAGTGCCGGCATTGTCGCTTTGCCAGGTGCTGATAAAGGGTTGTTGTGCCGAGGCGCTTATGCTCGATCCGAGGGCAAGGGCCATCACCAATAAGCAAACGCTTAGGGTACCCATACCTGAAACAGAAGAGAACATGGCACGGATGCGGAAAAATGAAACTTGGTCTTTCATAATGATAGGTTATTAATACGCTGAATATTGAAGGCTTCGGTGAATGGATCACCTGCCTTTCTTTTGTCGGGTATAAAAGTGAATGTAAAATGCCCGATAGGCTTTCAATCATGGTTCAAATGCTTTTAACCATGTTGCAAATGCTTTATTTTAGGAACAAAAAGTTTCGGGAATGCGTATTAAGATGCGTTTTTGACCTGCAAACGCCACTCACTGGGGGAAGAGCCAAATTCATCGAGAAAGGCAGTGGAAAAATAGGCCGGGGTAGAAAAACCAACTTCGTAGGCAACGTCGGCAATGCTCAGGTCAGTTTCGCGCAGTAGGATTTGGGCTTCTTGTAAACGGATGGACCTGACCAGAAGGCTTGGTGAAGTGCCGGTCAAGGCTTTTACTTTTCTGAAAAGTTGGCTCCGGCTCATACCCAAAGCCTTGCCAAGCTCTGGAATGTCGAAGGTTTCACTTTGAAGATCCCGCTTTATCACTTCTCTGATCTTTAGGATAAAAGCATCCTCAAGTTCAAGGTCGGGATCGGGGGAAGGCGTTTGAGGAAATTGTGCCGCCGAAGCGTACCGCTTTTGTAACTGTCTTCGCAGGCGGATCAGGTTTTCTGCATGAACCAATAGTTCCGCTGGTTCAAAGGGTTTTGCCAGGTAGGCATCAGCACCCCGTTTCAACCCCGCAATTCGCGATGCTGCATCAGCCCGCGCCGTAAGCAATATGATGGGTACATGGCTGGTAAGTTCATCTGCTTTCAGCACTTTGCATAATTCGAACCCATCTTTTACAGGCATCATCACATCGCTGATGATCAGGTCGGGCACCATTTCCCTGGCTTTTTCGATTCCCTCAGCCCCATTTACCGCCATGGTGATCCTGTACTGTTCTTTCAGGGTTTCGTAAATATATAACCGTACATCGCGGTTATCTTCTACAATCAATAAAACCGGGAGCTTGCCTTCCGAAGTCTCCTCCTCAATGCCTTGTGCTTCTTCAATCCTAACCTCCATGCCTTTCGCCGATTCAGGAGCCTGATCGTTCCATTCAGCCCTCACGGCGGTAAAGGGAAGGCTGATACTGAAGCTCGTTCCGAGGCCGGGTTGGCTATCTACCGATACTGAACCATTCATCAGCTTTACCAATTCCTGCACAAGTGCAAGTCCCACGCCGGTACCGCTATCGTTTCGGGTAGAGGAGCTATCCACCTGGTAAAAACGGTCAAATATACTGCCCAGGTCTTCTTGGGCAATACCGATACCGGTGTCCATCACCGTAATGATGACCTCTTTGGGATTTGATCCGGGTACAAAAGGGACCGTTTTCAGATTCACGGAAACTTTACCCGATTCGGGCGTAAACTTCAATGCGTTTGAGATCAGGTTTACCAATATCCCCTGCATTTTATTATAGTCGAGGGCCATTTCGAGCGTTGTCCTGTCGCTTTGAAAGCTGAGGTCTATTCCACGCGAATGGGCATAAGAGCGGAAGGACTCTACCTGGTATTGGATAAAGGTAACGAGGTCGCCATTGGAGGGTGAAAGATGGAGTTTTCCAGATTCGAGCCTTGCGAGGTCAAGCAATTGATTCACGAGGTTCAGCAGGTGACGGCTGTTCCTTTTAATCATTTCCGAATGTTCTTCTGCTTCGGTTGATTTACCCTCCATGGCGGTTGTTTTCAAAAGGTCGACCATTCCGACGATCACTGTAAGCGGGGTTCTGAACTCGTGGCTGATATTGGTAAAGAAACGGGTTTTGAAGTCATCTAGCTGTTGTAAGCGACTTGCCTCTTTTTTGGCAAAGGTACGGCTAAGCTGAAACCGGTAGAAAAAAATGCCGGCGGCTGCCAAAACAAGGGTATATAATGCCAATGCCCACCATCTCTTGTACCAAAATTCCTGAACGTCCAGCTTTAATGTTATTTCATCGCTGCTCCAGTTGCCATGTATGTCTGCGCCTTTTATGCGCAGGATGTGCTTACCTGCCGGCGGGTAATCAATGCGGAGGTCGCGGCCTTGCCCCAGATAATTCCAATCATTGCCGGCCCCGTCCAGCTTATAGGCAAACTGATTACCGGAGTTGTTACCGAAGGTCAACAGCGATAGTTTTAACCGAAGAAAGCGGCTGCCTGGCGCCATGGTAATTGTAGTTCCATCAAGGATTCCCTCCTGTAGCCCGGTCGTTTTTCCCTTCAGGTCTGTCACCCACATTTCGGACACGAGCAGGGTCGCATGTTGTGCTATGGAGCTTATGGTTTCTTCCTTGAAGGAGTTGACCCCGTTCATACCTCCAAAATAAAAACGGCCATCGTCAGGGTCAAAGAAAAAGGCGTGACGGTTAAATTCGTTGTGCGATAATCCGTTGGCAGTTGTAAAGTTCCTGAAAGACTTCTGATTGGTGTCGAGGTAGGAAAGGCCACTGAATGTACTTACCCAAAAGTTTCCTTTGCTGTCGGGTAAAATTCCCACCACACTATTGTTTCTTAAACCATTTGTACGGTCAAACAGGGCGATCACTTTTCCCTTCTGAGGGTCAAAATGGTGAAGTCCGCTTTCCATGGTGCCCAACCAAAGCATACCTTCCTCATCTTCATAAATACAACTAATATGATTGCTGGTAATACCCGAAGGATCTGCGGCATCGGCTGAATAGTTTTTGGACAGTCCCTGTGCCGGGTCAATCCTAAATAGCCCTGAGAGTGAAGTACCAGCCCAAAGACTACCGTCTTTGGCGCTTATGAGGAAGCTAGGCTGCGTACCTGAAAGGGGTTGCCGCCCATCTTTGTCTTTATATGTTTCAAATTCCTCTTTTCCGGGCTTCAGTACCAGCAGCCTACCATCGCGAGTCACTACCCAATATTGGTCATCTTTATCCCTGGCGATACCCCAGGTTTCCTGATCGCCTGTGATGACCGGCCCATCATAGGTTGAATAAAACCGGAGTTTCGATGCAGTATAATTGTATTTGATTACCCCTGCCAAACCGGTAATCCAAAGAACGCTATCTCCCTCTGCCAGCATATTGCGGGTAAACTTAAGGGTATTCAATTCCTCCAAGGATTGCATTCGGTCTCCTGGTCGGTTAAGGGTTTGGGTTTTTAGGTCCAGTTCGTACAGCCCTTCCACTTCAGTTGCAATAAACAATTTGTTTGGGCCCAGTTTTGCCATACCTCTTATGCTTGTTCCATAGGCGGTTTTACCAAGGTTTGGGGTAGAGAGATGGGTCTGAAACAGATTGGGCCTAATTTGAAAACTGTTGAATCCATCGCCGGTCCCGGCCAGAAAACCTTGCGTAAAATCATCACTGAATACCCTGCGTATTTCCGTTTGGTAATCCATTACCCATCCATAACTTTCTACTTGCCCGTCTGCAGTTAGCAATACACAATCATGAGTGGGTTGGGCAGGATTAGGGTGGTAAGCCAATACGTTACCTTTTGTATCTTTTTCAAACTCATATAGGGTTCCATTTAGCTGGGGATGGGTGCTAAAAGGAGGTTTTCTGGATTGGGGGATCAGCCATACTCCACTTTTTTCCGCATAAAGCAACATGTCACCAGACCCGGTTTCTGCCAGTTTGATCTCCCCGGAAATATTAAAATTTGCACCGATAAAGTTATCCAATCCAAATATGGCCATTTGCCTGCCCGTTGAATCAAATTGAGTTATGGTGAATTCATCGCCAACAACTGTAACATCAGCTACCCAAAATGTTCCATCCGAGGCAGGTAGAAAGTCCTTTTTGTTGCTCGGGGGTAGGACAATTTCAAATTGCTTAACAAAATCCTTTTGTTTCTCCTCAAACCGGAAAATCGTTCTTTTGTATGGTGTTTGATTGACAAAGTAAATTGTCCCGTCTTTGCCATGTTTCACATCTATAAATTTTCCCTGGAACTCCCTGGAAGAATCGAACCTGAAAACTTCGCTTTTTCCTGTTTGTGGATCCAATAAGCCTATCACGCCCGAAAGCAGAAAATCATAGACCAATAGGAGATTGCCTTCACGGTCAGTATGTATAGAATGAATTTTGTTTTGCCAAATCCTATGGGGATTGGATGGGCGCGCATCATAGGTCAAAAATTCATATCCGTCAAATCGATTGAGTCCTTTATCTGTAGCTACCCAAAAAAAGCCCTGCATATCTTTCGCAAAACTGTTTACATACCGATCTGATAACCCTTGTTCTATAGAGAAATTTTCTACCTGCACCAAATGCGATGGGATAGATTGACCGTATGCAAGGGGCAAAACAAGGTTAGTAAATTGAAACCAAAACAGAAAAAGCGGTAACTTCATAGAAAATCAGGGTGAGACAAAGTTAAAGTTAACATCGGGATAAGTAGAAAAAAAATGTTTTAAACTTTACCGCAATGCCAAACGGCAAACCACCATCCCCATCAATGGTTTGCCCCTGATGCCTGGCTGACGACAATGCTCAAGAATGTGTTCCGAGCGAAAATGGGCATGTTGTTTGGTACCAACGGCGCGGACTGTTGCCATGCAGGCCTTTTCCTACGCCTTTCCCTGAATATGCCAGATATTCATTGCATTGTCCTTTTTTCATTTAGGGAATGATAATAACCCATGGAGGAAGTCGCTTGTAAATATTTCCTAGCAGGTCTGATTTATCCATGGTATTGATGAAATGATTTCGTTTGTAGCACGTATCTTTCAAAAAGTCGGATACAAGGTTTTTATGAAACTCCTTTCTATAAGATCATTATCGGGATATGTAAACCGATATCAATTACCAAAGACATTATGCAACTCCTCAACAATTCCAATATACTGCTTTCTAATGGAGTTAATGCTGTAATAATTTTCGGGTTTCCAGTTTGGTTTCCAGTTGCTGCTGCTAAAGCTGTAAACGTTTAGGTCCTTCATCCCTTTTACCGCATTGTCAAGATGTTCGTTAATATTTTTAATGGAGGCGACATTCGTACTTATGCTTTGTCCCTGCCATGAAGATGAGATATCTTTGGCTGCGTCAAATTGAACAGGATAAAGTATCATATCTCCTTTTTTCAATATACGTTTAGTGGCATCAACCTCAAGTTTTGCTGCAGTTAGCGGGTTTTTTGAGAATATAGCTCCATCACTGTTAATTTGATTTAAAAGCATTTGAGAAGGCCCAAAAGCGTAAATATCTCCTGCAGGTGTTATAAAGGGAATTACTTTTAAAAAGGTACTAAAGGCACTGTAATTTTTAGGAAGAAAAGAACAAACTTCTGTCTTATACCAAACCTTGGTATACCCCGCAGAATGTTCTGTTTTGGTAATTGTTTGAGTAATGGATTTCTCGCCTTTATACATTACTCCCAATCCCAGCTCTGCACTACGCAAAAATTTAATATCATTCCATTTTTTATAAATTTTCTGGGCATCATTGCTCAACCTGTCATAGGCAGAATGAATCACATTTTCGTCATCAAAATTATCTCTGATATAGCCAGCCTGCTGACTGAATGAGGCCGCAATCTGAGTAAAAGGAGACATTTTAAAATCGGTACTTGAAATCCCGCTGGCATCAAGCATATAATACGTTTTCCCCAGCGTAAGGAAATCCTGAATCATAGATTGTTTTTTCAGTAGTTCTTGTGTAGAACTGAGATCATCTATGGCATTTAAGTATCCGGTAGCCATCCACGGAAATAAATCCGGCCAATTACTTATCCATACTCCAAGGGCAGTGTAACTATCGTCTTTTTTTAGCGATACTGGTTTTACAGCAGTTTTAGTTTCCAGCTGTCCGATCGCTTTAAAACTTTCGGCAAGTTTTACCTTTTGCTGCACGACATCTTTTTCCAGCACATCAAGATTATTGGTTGCAACCTCTTTTTTTAGGTCAACAACAGGCTGAGGGTCTGCTTTTTTCTCAGAACGTTTTAAGAATTCATCCAATGTCAGGTCTTTTTCTGTTTTTTTAGCCTGCTCATAGGTAGATGCCTTGGCAGATGATTCCAAACTATCCAAGCTCGTTATTTCTTTTATTTTATCAGTAACCTGCGGGTCTTTTGCCGGCGTTTTAAATTCTGGTATTTTCGGAGGTTCTTTCACCGCACTGACCTGAGGCGCTTTTTCCAGCAGACTGATCGAACTAATTTCGCTGAATGCCTTACCCTCCACAACCTGACTCCATGCCGCAACTTGTGCCTGGACACAACTACCACTTGACCATGAAGATGTTTTCACATCCACCGTTGATTCTCTTTTGGAATTGCTTCCATCATAAGCAGCTTCGACTGTTATTGCTTTACCAACTCCTGAATAGGTAAAATTTCCTTTGCTGCCGTATTTCCAGCTGCTTTCTCCAGATGAACTGATCATCTCCAAAGAAACCGTTCCCATACCGCCCCATACTACACCAACAACAATTCCGTCGCCATGTTCCTTAAAAAAAAGCTGAACAGACTTTACCCATTCATTAACCAATTTCATAATTTCCGGATGCTCATCCGGTTTTTGCATAATGGCTAACAAATTATTGGTTCCTAATTTTTTCATCAGGGCATTGTAATTATCTAATGCATCCAATGCCATTTGCTTTGGGTTTGCTTGCAACGAATTGATTAAATCCTCTGCTTTTAAATCGTTAAAATTTATGTACTCGACACCAGACAGCATTTGCACATTATAATTAACAGCTACTTTCTTTGTAAGTTCAGCAGTCGAATTACCCGCATATACTGATAAACCGGCATTTATACTCGCTAGTCCAGAAATACCATATGAGCCGGAAACCCCAACAGAACCTTGATTTAAACTGTCTGTGTAGGCATATGAACTGCCCCCTGTCATGGTTTGTTTTACCTCTTTGTCCGGAACCATTCTGCTAATATCTCCATTTATTATCGATGTGAGGAATCGACCCGTATCACCTTTTATAACGCTTCCAATCTCAACAGCGTAAAAAGGATTGATTGCTCCGTTTGTACCTTTTGTATCGCTCATAATTTTTGTAGTTATTTATTTTTTAGCTATGGGTATAATTTAATTGCTTTTACAACGGTTTAAAGTTTGATACACGTAATTGTTACATTTCCTATTGCACCGGAATCTGTGTTACCGCCTTCCCTGTTTGTATAATAAGACTCCTTACTGGCTTCTTGATTCCAGCTTAGACTATTTGACTTTTTGCCCCATGGACAACTCCAGTTAAATTTACCAATTTTAGTCTCCCCGTTGTATAGTTCAAAACTGCCTACTGTACCAGAAGTAGCATTTGACCTTCCGCATGAACAAACCGTTGTACTTTTACCAGACCCGACAGTTATCTTATTTATGTCACCGGAACTGATTTCTTTGCCCTTATCCCCATTTTTATAAAACTTACCCCAATCTAATTTTGCATTTTGTACTTTTAAGGTCATGTTTTCTGATACAATCTTAACTTCAATCCATTGTGCGTATGCCATAATTTCTAATCATTTATTTCCCACCTCTTGGGCTTATTGAGCTGGATTTTCCAGTCTTTATACCCATTTTTGGTTGGCTTGGTCTGTTTTTTATCCATTTTATTTTAATCCGGTTCCGAATAATAATAAAACCAGACACGTCAATTTTTGTCTATAAAATTTCCACTCTCTGAAACTACCTTGCCCATTTTTAAAGATAGGGATTTCTTTATTCCGAAAAAATACCCTAATCGGGGTATTTTTTATTCCAAGTCCGATTATAGTATTATAAATAATTCAGCAATCCGAATTTTATTTTGTCCGTAAATAAAAAAATATTCTTAAAAATTACATGGCTTTATAGCGCGAGTGAGCGGCAGGATGGTTTTGGGGTAAGGTAAATAAATGGAATTAGCAAAAAATTAATCGTATCAAAGAGGTGTAAAATTGACGACCAAAAAAAAGGATCGCATCTAAAAATACTAAAACCATGTAAATTATTTATAAACCATATAAGACCTAGAAGGGCACTGAGCATCGTGGATTTTTCTCTCCCATCTTCCACTGAGAGATTATGGGTAATTGACCCGCAGAATGGAAAACTCCTTCATCATACACATGTATCCCACGGCAGAAATTCGGGGAATCTAATGGCGGAAAAATTTTCCAATATTGATTCCAGCTTTATGAGCAGCATTGGATTCTATGTAACTGGGGAAACCTATCAGGGAAAACACGGTTACTCGTTAAGGCTCGACGGCGTGGAAAAAGGATTTAATGACCGGTCAAGAGAAAGGGCCATCGTCATTCACGGAGCCGAATATGTCCATAAAGATTTTGTGAAGGCCACGGGCAGATTAGGTAGGAGCCTGGGTTGTCCTGCACTTCCTATGGATCTCCATGAAGAAATCATCGACACGATAAAGGAAAAGTCGTGTCTCTTTATCTACGGCAAGGATCAAACTTATCTGGAAAAGTCACATCTGATCAATACGTAATAGATAGAGAACTACAGGAAATATTCAGATTGGGGAAGTGCCAATGCCTCTGCCAGTTTTCTGTCCATCCCATAAAGATCTTGCCTTACTTCAAGATTTCCTTCTTGATCCCAAATGGTAAAGTAAAGAATCCAGACTTTCCGGGCTTTATTTAGGTCTACTTTTTTCTCCTCATCCAAATCCATGTGCTCCGCAATCTTTTCTTCGTCCCAATCCTCAACCCCTTCTAGTAATAAGGCCGCAAATTTTTCGGGATGCTCCATTCGGATACACCCTGAACTAAGAGCCCTTTCGTCTCGGGAAAAATGGCCTTGGGCCGGAGTATCATGGATATAAATGGCATACTCATTTGGTAACATGAACTTAATTTTGCCCAGTGGATTTTCCTTTCCCGGTGCCTGTCTGATCAGATAGGGAAAGTCCTCTTTGTCATTTAATTCATCCCAATCAATCTCATTAGAGTCAATTTTTCTTTCCTGAGTATCCAGCACCTCCATATTGTTCCTTTTCAAGTAATCAATATTTTTCTGGATGGAAGGAATCACATCCTTCCATAAAATGGTCTCAGGGAGTGTCCAGGTGGGGTTAAAAACCAGATAAGTCATATCCGCCTCAAAAACAGGAGTCTTTCTGTATTCACGGCCCACTACTACTTTGGAAGTAAATACAGTGTCTGTCCCCTGAAGATAGAAAAGATGAAAATCGGGGATATTTACTATCACTTTATCCTTTTCAGTATCTATAAAATCAGGCAGCCATCTCAACCTTTCAAGATTTACCTTGATTTTGGCAACTATATCGGAGGGGCTATAATTAATAGCAGCGAGAAAATCACTCCCTATTACCCCGTCATTAATCAGTCCATGTCTTTTCTGGAATTTTTTTACAGCATGGAACAACTCCTCATCATATAACTCTCCCTCTCCTTTTAGGTTTGTCCTCAGATCTTCGAGAAACAATAGTTTTCGGCGTATGGCAGGTATCTCTGCATGTCGGTCTCCTTTTTCAATCTTACCTTCAAATAATCTTACCGGTTCGGTTTCTTCCGTTGATTCTGCCAACCGTTTTCTTAGTAGGCTCCGTAATTCTGTATACATGGGATTGTTAGGTCGAAGTTGGTCTAAACCTTCTTTGACCGATTCTCCCTCCGCAACCGAAAGCAAGATTTTTTCATAATTTGCAGTGGGGATTTTACGGGCCATTTTCCATCCGGTATGGATTGCAGCAGGGTCTACCCTTCCGATATTCAAATCCGAAGCCAATTCCAAAAAAGAATTGCTGAGGGCAATATCCAACGCAGCATGTACAAGTGGATCTTTGGATTCCTTTATCTTTTCAAGTAGCCCGGCTTGCTTTTCAGACAAGTAATTGCTTTTTTCCAAACCGTCAAACAGTACATCCTCTAATTCTTCGAAATAATCCTTCCCTGATTTCTTTACTCCGCCGTTGCGTACCCATATCGGTTTAAAATCATTGTCGGCATAAACACTGACCAAACCTGATCCATACTCCGATTCCTTTACCATAGTTCTGATCCCTTCAGCAATTTCGGTCTGCGAGGGATTTTGCCGGCAGGAAAACATAATTGCAAATGCAGTTAAATAATAAATAGTCTTCGACCTCATAAAAACTTAAATAGAATAATTTAGAAAAGTAAAATACAAATGCTATGCCTAATACGGCGGTAATTCCTGGGACCGCCATCGGAGCGGATACTAAATTCCAACCGTATTTGGGAGAGGTGTACATTGAAGGAGTTTACGCTCACCGAAGGAAATAGGTAGCGAAAAATACCTTCCACATGAAATGCCCATGAGAGTATGCTCACACACAGGGGGATGATTATTTTGGGCATTCCATCTGACCATAAAAAATCAATTATAAACAGATGAAATCGAGCATGACGCAGGCTACGCACGGAGGGATGATTATAATTGCGAGATTCTATAGCCTGTCCCGACTGGTCGGGATGGCCATTAAAAAACAATTATAAACACATGAAATCGAGCATGACGAAAACGTCACACAGTGGGATGATTATCGTTGCGAGATTCCATCTGACCGTTAAAGATCCAATTATAAACAGATGAAAATTTAGAGAGATTCTTTACATATCAGCTATATTAATAGGAAAGCCAGACTGCGTGGTGAAGAGAAAGGATCGGATGACAAAACTAAAAAATCCGTAATCCCAAGGGGTCAATTATTTGGCCCCTACCGATTATTTTGGAAAATTATTCGAAAAAATATTTTATTTATAAAAAGAATCCTTACCTTTATATCAATTATTACAATCAATTAATTATAATTATGAACACAGGAAAAGTAAAATTTTTTAATGAGTCCAAAGGATTCGGTTTTATCATCGACGATGAGTCATCAAAAGAATATTTTGTGCATGTCTCTGGCTTAATCGACGAAATCAGAGAAGACGACGACGTTTCTTTCGACTTAAAAGAAGGTAGAAAAGGTCTGAATGCAGTGAATGTGAAATTAGTAAGCTAATCATAACATTGACAATCGGTTATCAAAGCGATCCACTAAGTGGATCGCTTTTTTTTTGCCTCGTTTTTTAACTCAAATACATATACCAAGAGTTTGGATTAAACTAAATAGTTATTTTAAATAACCGCAATCAACTTATTCCCATATCACTTACTCCTATTTTACCTTATCACTTACACCTATTTTACCTTATCACTTACTCCTGCTTTTCCTTATTCCGGCAATGCAAAGGCAACATAACTATCCCCACTTGGCGTACCAATCCGATTAGCTCCTCCAGCGGCAATTACGACAAACTGACGCCCATTGATCTCATAGACGGATGGAACAGCATACCCTCCAGCAGGTAATTTATAACTCCACAATACCTCACCCGTCTCCGCATCAAATGCTCGGAACATCTCATCTGCGGAACCTCCGATAAAAACAAGGCCCCCGGCAGTAGCCACGCAACCTCCAAAATTCTGAGTCCCCAATCCACTAAGTCCTCTGGCTGTCAATTCAGGGTAATCCCCCAAAGGAACTTTCCACTGAATGGTAAGCGTATTTAGATCAACAGCATTTAATGTGCCCCAAGGTGGCCTGGAACCCGGAAATCCCTCCTCATCCAGAAACAATCGAAAGCCAGTCATTACATATTTATCCTTGGCATCCTCCGCTTGATCAGCTACTCCCTCCGGAGCCTGTCCCTCAACGATGTAACTTACAAGTGCGTTTACCTGCGCATCATCAAATTGTGTAAAAGCCGGCATTACTCCCTTTCCGCCAGTAATAATACCCTTTATTTCTTCAGCGGAGTATTTATCCCCTACCCCCACCAAGGCAGGATATGCATCAGCAATACCCTGACGGTCAGTGCCGTGGCAGTTTGAGCAATTTAGCATGTAGGTATGATAGCCGGAAGCACTTACTTGATCGGCATTTTGTTGGGGAGCAACTTTTTTCAACTGCAATATCATGGCTAGCTCATTGGCATTAACATACAGCTTGTTCGTGTGTGGATTATAAGACGCTCCACCCCACAGCGACCCGCCCCGGGTAGCGGGAATGGCAATTGTGCCCTCGATGCTGGGAGGGGTGTACATGCCTTCATTTCGGTATTTTTTGAGTTCCGCTTTCGCATAGTTCGATGCCTCCTCGGAAATAGTTGTTACATAGGTGCTGTCCATGCTTTGTGGCACTAGCTGTATTCCCTGATTAAACTTCTGGGTAGGGTGCGCCCTTTCTCCAGGTATATAAGAAGGCGGCACAGCCCGCTCTTCCATTGCCATCAGCGGCTCTCCGGTGTATCTGTCCAACAGAATTAACTCTCCCATTTTCGTGGGTTGAATCAGTGCTTTTCGGGATTTTCCCTCAAATGGAATTGTTACCAAAGTAGGTGCGCAAGGTAAGTCATAATCCCATACATCGTGGGTTACGGCCTGATAATGCCATTTCCGTTCCCCAGTTTTAGCATCTAAGGCAATCACACAATTCCCAAAGAGGTTTTCACCCAATCGGTTACCACCGTAAAAATCGTAGGTAGCCGATCCGGTTGCCACAAACACCCAGCCCTCTTCCTCATCCAAACTCATACCACCCCAATTGTTGGTGCCCCCGTAATTTTCACCTTCAATCCATTCCCAGGTATCATGTCCGAATTCCCCTTCTTGGGGAATGGTATGAAAAATCCAAGCGAATTCCCCCGATCTGGCATTATAAGCCCTAACATGCCCCGGGGATGCATCATATCCTTCTCCCGTTGCAGAACCTATAATCAGCAGGTCACCGTAAATTATTCCCGGTGTAGAAAGGGCTATGGATAAGGATGCGGGGTCTCTTCCCAGATCATTTCGGAGGTCAAGTTTGCCTTCGATTCCAAACTCGGGGATTAATTCGCCGGAAATTGCACCCACAGCATACAGATAGGGTCCGGCTGACATAAAAATCCGGCCTTCATTGCCATCATCAAAATAGGTCACACCCCGGTTTACCCCGGACCCCTCGTGGAATTCCGATGATGAAAAACGCCATAATTGCTTACCTGAATCTGCCTCCAGCGCAATCAAATCCAATTTCGGTGACGTAACGTACATGATATCTCCGATCACTATGGGATTACACTCCATGGGTGTGCGGGGGCCATTGTCTCCCGTATGAAACTCCCATGCGGGCTCTAATAAATGAACATTTTCGGTTGTGATTTGCTTCAGTCCGGAAAACTGGGCGGCATCTTTCGATGCCCTATAGGTATTCCAAGATAAATAATCATTTTTTTCTGGAGATTGGCAGGAAAAAAGCAAAAACGCGCCAGCAAATAAAAGTACTGGCAACAAAGGTTCTTTAAGCTTCATGTTTAATTATTAGTTAGATAAAGTTTGGGGTCTTTTCAGTATTTGCTATTATTACTTTTCAATAAATGGCCATTCGGGATCTTCCACCCTTGAGTTTTCCATCAATTTAAGCATTTCTTCTACCAATTCCGGATGATGTCCTGCAACATTGTTCATTTCTTCCGGATCTGTATTTACATCAAAAAGAAGCAATTCAGAACTATCCCGCAGTACATTCAGTCGGATAGCCTTCCAGTCACCCCTCCGAATTGCCTGCTTCCCCCCCTGCTCATGAAATTCCCAATATAAATATTCATGTTCCGGCTGCTCCTGCTCCAATAAAGCAGGTAAAAAGGAAATCCCATCTAAATTGTCTGGGATATCGAGCCCAGCAACTTCTGCCAGCGTTGGAAGAACATCCCAAAATGCGGAAATATGGTTAGACCTAGATCCCGAAGCGATCCTAGCGGGCCATCTTGCCAACATGGGCATACGGATTCCTCCTTCGTACAAGTCCCGCTTATACCCTTGAAAAGGACCATTGCTATTGAAAAAATCCGGGTCAGCACCGCCTTCCCTATGGGGGCCGTTATCAGAGGTAAAGATAATCAGGGTATTTTCAGATATACCCAGTTCGTCAAGCTTGGCAAGAATCTCACCTACTTGGTCATCCAGCAGGGTAACCATGGCGGCAAAGGCGGCGCGGGGATGCTCCTGAGAACCGTAACCTCCAACTTTATAGCGCGGATCCTCAGGATCGTCTACTCCTTTATAGGGAGTTTCAGGTTCAAAGATGCTGACTTGATCCAGCGTAGACTCAGGCGTGTCGGCTTTCATAAACCGCTGCATGTACTCCTCCGGCGCAAAAAGCTCAGCATGGGGGATTACGGATGGAATATAAAGGAAAAAGGGCTGGCCTGCATTTCTGTCCAAAAATTCCAGCGTCTTCTCATGAATGAGATTAGGCGCATAAAGTCCTTGGTCAGTACCTGCATTTTCAGGCAAAGAAATGATCTCTTCGTTGCTATTCAGTTCCCTAGGATAGTAATTGTGTGCGATAGTCTGACTGTTATACCCAAAAAACTCATCAAAGCCCTGATTCAGCGGGTCCCCTGTACTGCCAGGATAACCTAGTCCCCACTTCCCAAAAGCACCAGTAGCATACCCTGCTTGTTTTAGGAGTTTAGCCACCGTGAGTGTTTCGGCAGGCAAGGGGAATTGTCCACCATTTACCCCCCTATTTCCTCGGACGGGAGTGTGCCCTGTATGGTAGCCGGTCATAAGCACCGAACGGGAGGGTGCGCATACCGTTGTTCCTGCATAGTGTTGCGTAAAAAGCATGCCTTCCTTAGCAAGCCTGTCTATATTCGGGGTGGAAAACCTTTCCTGTCCATAAACTCCCAAGTCTCCATACCCAAGGTCATCGGCCATAATATAAATTATATTCGGAAATGGTTCCTCTTTTTTATTTTCCGAACAACTGCTCAATAGTAAAAGTAAGAGACTGTAACTAATTAATATTAGGCGTATATGCATGCTTGCTAAAATGGTTGTTTTAATTGGGTTTAAATTCTATTTTATCCTGTTGCAGAGGAATCAATATTATGTAACTGAATTAATATTCAGGATTTTGCTAGGTGGAAATTGATTTGATGCGATAATATATTAAATATTTTTGGGTTTGATAGCTTTTGTTGCATCTATTTAAATTTTCTTCGAGATACCCTTTACATCGCAAGGACCCTGTGATTACATCTAAGCCATCCCATCTTTAGATGAAATCCCCCTGTTTTTCCATCAAAATTTGGTTACTTTTGAAACAGAGACCCATTAACCTCCGAATGAAAAAAGACAAATCACAGCACCCATTAATAACGAACCCAAGGGTCAGCGAAGCCGCTGGTCCACGCTCCATTCAATCCGTAGCCTATTATATCTGGGAGGAAACCTACGTAGGAAGAGGTGTAAAGACACTTTTCAAACTAAATCAGGGAAAAGGTTTTGACTGTCCCAGCTGCGCTTGGCCGGATCCTGACCCGAAGGAGATGTCTTCGATTGCCGAATACTTTGAAAACGGTGCCAAAGCAGTTGCATGGGAGACTACCAAAAACCGGGTAGATACCACCTTTTTTAAAGACCATTCCATTGAAAGCCTATTGGCTCAAAACGACCATTGGCTAGAAAAACAGGGAAGACTTACCGAACCTTTAATTTTACGGCCAGGTGAATCGAACTATTCACCCATAAGCTGGGAAGAGTCATTTGCTGAGATTGCGATACACTTAGAACGGCTTGCTGAACCTGATGAGGCTATTTTCTACACTTCCGGTCGAACCAGCAACGAGGCTGCCTTTCTTTATCAACTTTTTGCCAGGCAATTTGGCACCAACAACCTTCCCGATTGCTCCAACATGTGTCATGAAGCATCTGGGAAAGCACTGAATGAAACGGTAGGTATTGGCAAAGCTTCGGTGGTATTGGAAGATATACGGGAGGCTGAGGTATTGATGATTTTTGGCCAGAACCCCGGTACCAACGCCCCCAGAATGCTCTCGGAGCTTCAAAAATTGAAGCGAAACGGAGGCAAGATCATAGCTGTCAACCCATTGCCGGAAGCGGGATTTATGCAGTTTCGCCATCCCCAAAAACCTTGGGAATGGTTAGGTAAACCAACCGAACTCCAAGACCTCTATTTGCCCGTAAGCATTAACGGAGACCTTGCACTCTTGAAAGCGATCCAAAAAATCCTCTGGGAGGAAGAAAAGCTACATCCGGGAGAAGTGTTTGACTTGGAATTTATTCGGGAATTTACGGAGGGCTACGATGAAATTGCAAAGGAACTTGAAGGATGCACCTTATCCCAATTGATAACTGCTTCAGGCCTATCAGAATCAGTGATCCGTCAGGCAGCGGAAATGTTGCGATACAAAAAACGCATCATTATAGCTTGGGCCATGGGAATAACCCAACAGCGAAACGCTGAATCCACCATTCGGGAAATAGTCAATTTGCTTTTGCTAAAAGGAGCTATTGGTAAAAAAGGTGCAGGTACCCTACCAGTACGTGGGCACAGTAATGTACAAGGTGACCGCACCATGGGGGTTTGGGAGAAAATGCCGGAGTCATTTATGAACAAGCTAGGTCAGACATTTTCATTTACCCCTCCCAAAAATCACGGAGTGGGAACTGTAGATGCCATTCAGTCCATGTTGGATGGTAAAGGAAAGGTTTTTTTCGGTATGGGGGGTAATTTTGCATTGGCGGCACCTGATACGGCGAAGGTTTTTGATGCCCTTCATAAATGCGAGCTAACCGTACATGTTTCCACCAAACTTAACCGCAGTCACCTAATTCATGGTAAAACAGCCCTAATTCTTCCCTGTCTTGGAAGAACAGAACAGGATATTAGTGCCCATGGAGCGCAGTTTGTCAGCACTGAAGATACTGCCGGCAGGGTCAGAATGTCAGCTGGGGACCTCACTCCTCCCTCCTCTTACCTGAAAAGTGAGGTAGCTATCATTTGTGGAATGGCTAGAGCGGTATTTGGATCGGAAAGCCCTACACACTGGGATTCTTTTGCTTCAGACTATGATTTGATCAGGGAAAAAATAGAGGCGGTTATTCCGGGATTTGACTCCTATAATGAGAGGATCCGCAAACCGGGAGGCTTTTTCCTTCCAAATGGCAGCCGGGAAAGAAAATTTAATACCAGGTCCGGAAAGGCTCACTTGACAGTCAATCCGCTAACTATGATGAAGCTTCCACATGGACGTTTTATCTTAATGACAGTTAGAAGCCATGACCAGTTTAACACGACCATATATGGATATGACGACCGATACAGGGGTATCCGCAACTCCAGGGAGGTAGTTATGATAAATGCGGGTGATATGGCGGATTTAGACCTGGAGACTGGGGATAAAATCAAAATCACTAGTTTTTTCCAAGGAGAAAAGCGGATATTGGAGGATTTCTCCGCAGTCCCCTACGATATCCCCAAGGGCTGCGTTTCCGTTTATTTTCCGGAAGGAAATGTTTTGGTTGCCATTGACAACCATTCCCCAGAAAGCCATTGTCCAGCCTCTAAATACATAGAAGTGACGTTGGAAAAAATGCAGTTGCCGTGAGCATAATCCGCCCTATTCGGTCTACGCAGATCAAGAAATTCACAGGTGCGACTACCGTTGAGGAAGCTGACCTGATTGCTGTGGAGGAACCTTTACAGCTCAGACTTCAATGGGAAAGTGATGGGGTTTGGAATGATAAGGTATTAAGCATTACCATGCGGACTCCCGGCCATGATTTTGATTTGGCGATGGGTTTTTTGTGGGCAGAAAATATTATTCAGCGGAAAGAGGACATATTGTTAATTCGGTATTGCAAACGCGTTAAGCCGGAGGAAAAAGGGAATGTGCTTTTGATACGATTGAGCAATGACCACAAAATTCCGGCAACAGTGTGGGAACGGAACTTTCTGACCAATTCGAGCTGCGGAATATGTGGGAAAAGTGCGATATCTGCCGTAACCTGTTTAGATGAAGGCCCGATTAATATTAAAGTACCCCTTGTTTCGCCTGAAATTCTACATCAGCTAACTTCCTCTTTAATAGATGAACAAACCGGCTTTAAATACACCGGGGGGCTGCATGCCGCTGCGCTATTTGACTTGGAAGGAAAAATCCTTCTTCTGCGTGAAGACGTCGGGCGGCATAATGCTTTGGACAAGTTGATTGGTGCTGCTTTGAAACAGAATTTGCTTCCCGCGGAGGATCGGATAGTCTTGCTGAGTGGGCGGGTCAGCTACGAAATGGTCCAAAAATCCGTACGCGCGGGCATCCCAATTTTAGCTGCGGTTGGTGCTCCTAGTTCATTAGCAGTAGATTTGGCACTGGATAAGGGGACTACTTTGATTGGCTTCCTGAGGAATCAACGGTTTAATTGCTATACTCATTCAGAGCGAATCGGATAAAGAAGAAGTGAGGATAAAAAGCTAATGAAATAATCCTCACGCACACTGGGTAAAAAGTGGAGTTTAAAACTTTATCACCTGATATAAATTTACGACCCTTGTTTGGTTTAAAAAATACCCTGATCGGGGTATTTTTTGTAAAAAAACATGACAATAACAGGATTTATTTAAAATAAATTTATAATTAAAAGTAAAACTCAAAATCACACAGAAAAGAAGCCCTCTAGATTTTAAGAAAATTGGCAAAATAATTTCCATTTATGGATAGATGAAAAACTAGCATGAAAGCCATCTCCCATTTCAATGAGCTCTTTGGTTGATGATTTTTCTGAATACGGCAGTTTTCTTTTTCATCTAGTGATCATCGGACTGATTCCCTTTGAATAGGTTTGGGAGGACAATTAGAAAATAGAGGATTTTTAAAGAGGCATTTTTTTCCATTTTCCTTTTCTAAAAAACCAAAGCGCAATCAACGCATGAATGGAATGGCAACAGGCTATTACAATGAAGATTCCGGTTACCTCAAAACCCCAAGAAACCGCCATTAGATAAGCGAAGGGTATTTCTATAAGCCAAAAAACGCCTATATTAATGTAGGCAGGAGTTTTTGTATCACCGGCTCCGTTGAATGCTTGGACCATTACCATTCCCACAGCATAAAAAATATAGCCCAAAACCGTGATTTTTAACCCATTGCCCGCCACTTCAATGACCTCCGGATTTTCGGTAAATAAACTTACCAGTCCATCGGCAAACAGCAGGTATAACCCGGTTACCACGGCTAAAAAATAAAAATTATACTTAGCCGTCAGATAGGCAGAAAGTTCGGCCCGCATAAATTTCCCAGCTCCCAAGCTTTGACCTACCAAAGTGGCAGCTGCCGCGGAGAGCCCCCAAGCAGGCATCAGGCTGAACATCAAGATCCGAAAGGCAATGGTATATCCGGCCACTGCGGAACTTCCAAAAGTCGCCGCAATACGGGTCAAAACGATCCATGCAGCCGCGTCAATTAGAAACTGTCCCATGCCACCGATGGATATGGAGAAAATCTTTTTAAGAGTAATCCACCGAACTTTAAGATTTGATCTCTTAATTACCAACCGGTGTTTGCCATTAAAGAGATGATACAGCTGATAGACTACTCCCACCGATCTACCAATGGTAGTCGCCCAAGCCGCGCCTTCAATTCCAAACCCTTCGATATTTCCGATCCCAAAAATCAACAACGGATCCAAAAGGATATTTAAACCGTTGGAAATCCAAAGTGCGCGCATTGCCAAATGAGGCTGCCCCGCACCCCTAAAAATCCCATTGATTAAAAACAGGAGCATAATGGCTGTATTCCCGGCAAAAATAATTTGGGTGTATCCTATCCCGCTGGAAATGACGGCCGGTTCCGCGCCCATAAGCTGCAATATTTCCTCTGCAAATCTATATCCCAATATGCCCATAAGTATGGAGGTGCCTCCCCCAACCAAAAGCAACTGAAAGGAAACTGTGCCGGCGCGTTTAAAATCCTTCTCCCCAAACCTTCTTGCCACCAATGCAGTGCCAGCCATACTGATACCCACGCCGACAGAATAAATAATGGTCAAGATCGCCTCGGTAAGTCCTACTGTAGCTATGGCATGTTCACCCAACCTTCCGACGAAAAATATATCCACCACCGCAAATAGCGATTCCATCACCATCTCCAAAATCATGGGGACAGCAAGGAGAAAAATACCGGTTTTGAGCGGGATGCGGGTATAGTCCTGCTCCTCCCCTTTGATCGCATCGGAAAACAATCCAAAAAAATATCGTATGCGCTGCGCCATACAGTTGTTAGGTCGTTAAATTTTCCTGCTAAGCTAAGGATTTGATCAAAGAAAATTCAAATATTCTACTCAAAAAAAGTTTTCCAATAAAAACAACTGCCTGTTTATCTACCACAAAATCATTGAATTACCTCCAATATTCTGCCTGAATTTCTTGAAACCAATTTCCAGTCGGCGAATTCGAAAGAGATTCTAACCAACATTCCCGGTACAAAGACAAAGGAACTGTCTCCGGTGAGAAAACCAACCAAATGACTAATCCCGGGGTTATGGCCAATCAATAGCACATTTGAATAAGTGTCTTCAAATGAATTGATTATTTCAAGAAGACCCATAACGGGCGCATCGTAAATAGATAGATTTTTTTCTACTATCGGGATTTTTTTTTCTTTATTGATTATTTCAAGTGTTTCGAGACAACGCAGGGCAGGGCTAGAGACGGCATAATCGAAATTCATCTCTTCAAACTCCAGGAGCTTACTTAACCGTAAAAGTTGTGTTCTCCCTTGTTGGGTAAGGTTTCTTTTTAGGTCTCCCGATTGACCCATTCCTACAGCAGCCTCTCCATGCCTTAGTAAGGTTAATTTTTTCTCTACCTGCATAATTTCTAATAAATTTTAATCCAATTTTCATGTGAAAATATCACACCAGAAAAAATTGGGTACCCCGAATATTTGGACAAGAATAATATGACATCTATTTTTAGGCCAAATTTAAAGGAAGCATACTGCTTTCCACAATAAATAAAAACAAACTATGCCAAAAAACTTAGTCATAGTCGAGTCCCCGGCAAAGGCAAAAACAATCGAAGGTTACCTTGGAAAAGACTTCAAAGTCGCCTCAAGTTATGGTCATGTCAGGGATCTCCCCAAAGGTGAAAATGCCATTGACATAAAAAACCATTTCAAACCCACATATGAAGTATCCCCCGATAAAAAGGAGGTTATCAAGCAATTAAAACTTTTAGTGAAAGAATCAGAAATGATTTATCTCGCAAGTGATGATGACCGTGAGGGGGAAGCCATTTCCTGGCATTTAAAAGAAGTGCTTAATCTAAAGGACGACAATAGCAAGCGCATTGTATTCAGGGAAATAACCAAAACTGCTATCGCCAAGGCGATGGAAAATCCCCGAACCATAGATATTGATTTGGTAAATGCCCAACAGGCCCGGAGAATATTAGACCGGCTGGTCGGGTTTGAACTTTCCCCGGTGCTTTGGAAAAAAATAAAAGCCGGGCTTTCCGCGGGAAGGGTACAATCAGTAGCTGTACGCTTTATTGTGGAGCGTGAAAGGGAGATTGAAAAGTTCAGTTCCGTTTCTTCTTATAAAGTTACAGCTATCTTTGACGTAAAAGGCAAAAACCTGTATGCGGAGCTTCCCAAGAAATTTGAAACTAAGGAAGAGGCTGAGGCCTTTCTTAAAGCGTGCATGGAAGCAGTTTTTTCAATCAAATCTCTTGAAACCAAACCTACCAAGAAAACTCCCGCAGCACCTTTCACTACTTCAACCCTTCAACAGGAGGCCAGCCGAAAACTTTATTTCTCAGTAGCCCAGACGATGAATATTGCCCAAAAGCTTTATGAGAGCGGGAAAATTACCTATATGCGTACAGACAGCGTTAATCTGTCAGAAGACGCCATGGCAAGTGCCGAAAACGAAATAGTAGGATCGTACGGGAAAGAATATCACCAAAAAAGGAAATTCACTACAAAATCAGAAGGAGCACAGGAAGCCCACGAGGCTATAAGACCGACGGATTTCTCTGTAAGTGAGGCCGGAAATGACCGAAACGAACAGCGCCTCTACGAACTAATTTGGAAACGGGCTATTGCTTCTCAAATGGCCGACGCCCGCCTGGAAAAAACCAATGTTTCGATAGCCATATCCAATTCAGATCAGACTTTGTCGGCAAGCGGAGAAGTTATCAAATTTGAGGGATTTCTCAAAGTCTATTTGGAAAGTTCTGAGGATGACGAGGATGATGAAGAAAAAGGAAGCAAAGGACTTCTTCCACCACTCGTTGAAGGTCAGCCGTTGGATCTGAAGGAGATGAAAGGTAGACAGTCATTTACACGCCCGGCCGCCAGGTATACGGAAGCGTCACTGGTGAAAAAACTGGAAGAAATGGGCATTGGTAGACCATCTACCTACGCCCCGACCATTTCCACGATTCAAAAGCGGAATTACGTCATAAAGGAATCTAGGGAAGGTACTCCAAGAAAATACGTTGAAATGCTCGTTCAAGGTGGAACCTTCACAGAAGCTGAGAAAACAGAAATAACCGGAGCCGATAAAAACAAGCTCTTCCCTACGAACATTGCGATGGTGGTTAATGACTTTTTGGTAGAGCATTTCCCTACAGTCATTGACTTCTCATTCACAGCCAATGTGGAAAAGGAATTTGACCATATCGCCAATGGCAAGCAGCGCTGGGAAGAAATGATCGCGAATTTCTATAGCAGCTTCCATACCCGGGTCGAGGAAACCGAAAATATCAAGAGAACAGATGTAAATTCTTCCAAAGAAATCGGGATTGATCCAAAAACAGGAAAAAAAGTAATCGCAAGGTTAGGCAAATTTGGTCCATTAGTTCAGATCGGAGAACAGGAAGACGAGGAGAAGCAATTCGCCAGTCTAAAGAAAGGGCAATTCATCGAGAGTATTTCATTGGAAGATGCCTTGGAGCTGTTTAAATTACCAAGGGAAGTAGGCCAATTTGAAGATAAGAAAATCGTTGCTGCCATTGGTAGATTTGGTCCTTACATCCGGCATGACAGTAAATTTGTTTCTTTGGGCAAAGAACTTGATCCGCTATCGATTACTGAGGATGAAGCTATTCAGTTGATTAAAGACAAGCGTGAAGCAGATTCCAAAAAACACATCAAGAGCTTCGATGAAAATCCCGAAATCGAAATTCTTAATGGACGATGGGGACCTTATATTAAGTTTGGGAAGAATAATTTTAAAATCCCAAAAGATAAAGAGGCGGACCAGCTTACTTATGAAGAAACGGTCGGCATTATTGAGAATCAACCAGAACCCAAAAAGGGGAAAGGGGTAAAAAAGAAAAAATAGATATGGTGTAGGCATCCCGAATTTTTGGATGCCTACATTTTTTAAACCACTTAGGCACAGTTACTTGCGAAGTAATATTTTTTTTATGTATTTTTGATTAACAATTTAAACATAAAGAAGTTTTATTTTTCTGTATTAAATCTTTTTCTCAATAAATTATTAAATATCTATCAAAAAATTCCAAACTATTCTTGGTAATTTTTCTTATATTGCTAAGGATATTTAGTCAATATACATTATGAGAATAATATTTCCTTACCTATTTGTCTATTTGCTACCTATAATCGGTTTTTCACAAATCAAAACGGTGGAATATTCCAGTGCAAAAAACCAACTAAACGCGGGTTTGCCTTTGCCTTCAGAAGAAATATTCAATATTCAAGGACGTATTCCTTCAAGCGTCCGATTGGTAACGATGGATATTTATCGTTCACGAAAATCTGACAATTCTGGAAATTCTTATAAATGGAGGACACCATATCTCCAAGAAAGTGAATTGTTTGAGCTTTTCATTACCAATCCCCTTCGGAGCAATGAGAATTATTCGCTTACAATGAAGTATTATGAAAGAGCCAGTTCCGAGGATATGCAGGAACTTAAAGAGTCCATTTTAAACAATCTGGAAGCTTATATCCGTGCAAACTATGAAGTAAGCAGACGGGGCTTGCAAACAATGTCTTCCCAGCGGGTGATGATGACCCAGTTAAATCAAATCCTATTTCAGGGCGTTGCAAATTATACCCATCCTCTGGATCAGGAATTCGCAGGATTCAGTGACGTGGTCCGACAAAAGATCGAACAGACCCATAACCTCCGCCTTCGAAACGCAAAATTTAACATATTGCGGAAAAAAGATGATGATTCCCGAGATGAGGCGATTTATGCAAGTCAACTTATCGATGAACTGATAGCTCTTACCCAGGCGGAGGCAGATCAGTACCTACGTTCAAATTTATTGATGCTCGTGGAAATAGTTAACATCGACAATTTCCCAACGGAAAAAAGGCCTAACTACCTTCCCATAAATGTCGGCTATGCGGGAGCCTATTTTGGAGGGGATTTTAATAACTTCGATTATGGTACATCGCCTTATGTAGGGATTGCCGTCCCGCTCGGAAGAAAGGCATTTACAAAATTCTTGGGAAATGCTTCTCTATCTACAGGCATATTTACCAATAATATGACTAACAGCGATGGAGTATCTATAAGTGGTCCCCTAATTGGCAGACCCTCATATATTGGACTTGGCTATTCCATGTTCCAAATATTAAGGTTTAATGCAGGAGCAGTCTTGACCTCCTCGGAAGTAAATAATAGTTCATTGGAAAACATCACACTATATCCATTTATCGGGTTTAGTCTTGAATTTAACCTTTGGTTGGGCTTAAATAAATAAGCCATGTTTAAAAAATCGATAGTAATTCTATTTCTGATGGGTTGGGTTTTCACTTCCTTCGCCCAGTTGGATCCGTATAAATACCGGCTTGGCTTTGGGGTAGGTTACACCAACTATTACGGAGACCTCAGTCCTTACCGTGTGGAAGGTGTCAAAAATTTATTACGCCATTTTGATTATAATCCGTATTATATTCCGGAAGCTTCTTATTCAGTTTCTTTGGAAGGAAGACTAAGTCGTTCCTTGAGCTTGATGCTTTCAGGTGGTCAATACCATATGACTATGAGTGACCGCTATATGAACAGGGATGGGATACTTCAAACACAACTTCCCAATTTTAGCCGGTCTCTGAATTTCCAAACTAAACTTCAAGATGCGGGGTTGGCAATTGTTTTTCGCACGGACAATGATCGGATCCTTAACAAAACTGCCTTTATGGCCCCTTATTTTACTTTGGGAGCAGGAATATTTCAATTTGATGTCTCCGGCGATTTACTGGACGACGCTGGGTTACCTTATGATTATTCCAATGACATGGTAATACCCAACAGACAATTTGAAACGGATCTCCGCTCCCTGAACACGGAATTGGAGGAAGGCTATTTTAATCGGGGATTCTATTATGGTCTTGGGCTGG
>DATHWC010000395.1:0-27689 GCA_035460985.1 Lunatimonas sp. | reverse complement strand
TTTGTTTTATTTTGCGACATGCCTTTTCGGAGCACTTCCTCCACGGTGGGCAGCCGCTCACCGTTGGGTAGCCTGAGGGCCAAAATTTGTTCGTATGTAGAGGTTTCCATCACAAGACTATCATAATCTGCATCATGATTTAGGATCAGAATCCCATCGGCGCTCATCCATACATCAAATTCGGACCCCATGCAGCCGATGTCAATGGCCTGTTTAAGAGAAGCCAGGGAGTTTTGGGGAAGGCCTTCGGCTTTCCAAGCACCGCGGTGGGCGATTACTTTGTTGTTAAGAAATGTGTCGGGTTCTGGCCCGCACCCCGCAAGCATCATTCCTACTATAAAGGTCATAAAAATAGAACTATGTGTCATGGATATAATATGGTGTGTTGATAGGGAAATAAAATTCGGTTAAATAATTGGGGAATGCAACGGTGATGGTTTAAATTAATGTGAATAAAATATTGAAGGGAAAGTTTGGCATATCCAACCATCCTCGCTGCCAAAACGCCAAGGACTAGCTTTTCCTCATCTTGGGGTTGAAAGCCCTGGCTATTGAAAGTTAACGCTATTTAAGGGTTGGTCGAGAATCAAATACATCTTCCAAAATTTCTAATTTTCATCTATTTACAGCTTCAATCATTCCTAAATACATCTTGTTGCAAAAGAACTTCTCCAAAGGAGATGTCTTTGGCGGCAAGCACAAGTATAGTGGTGGGTAATTTGTGAATCCAAGATTGTAATTTTTTATAATATTCCACAAAATTTTCGTCTGGCTTAGCCATTCCCATAAAGATCAAATCAGCATTGGACGACGAATCATAAATAACCTCGTCAATTCTCCGGCCATTCGATACAATTACTTCCAATGTTGCGCCGGTTCTCAATTTTTGGATGAGGACCGATAAATTCTTTTTGGCATCACTTGCCGCTTTTTCACTCGGAACCATCATTTTCACTGTCACCTCTGCCCCATACCATGAACGGCTTGTGGACAGCAGGTATGATAAAATCAGCAGTAGGCCACTATTCGCTTTCAGCCCTCCCCACCACAGGTCTATTTTTTTCCTGTCACCAAACCCTTTGTTTTTGTCATCTTTTATGATGACGACATTTCTGTCAAGCATATGGAATTGCGAAATCATTTCACAATAATTCTCCATATGGTCCTGGTTTTCAGTATCCCCCAAAATGATGGTGTTCGGAATCAAAGATCCAAAACCATAGGATTTGACGAAATCCACAGACCCAGTAAAGGGATTCGATGCGGAAATTACTCTTGCAAAACCTTGGGTCTGTCTTTTTGATAAAAACTCCTCAATGTTGTCTTCCAATTTCCTAAGTCTATCAGTGGCAAGATGATCACTAATAAGGACTGTTGCCACAGTTAATATTCCGCGTTGATGTATGATCGAGTTGGCAAAATCAATAAGATGCCAGCGGCTAGTAGGCGCTCCGGAAAGGACAAGTGGATTGGGTCTCCATGTTTTGGTGGCTGTCTTCCGATTAAGATTCAACAAACCCGTACGAATCATGGCCATATAAATACCCCTTCTGACATCCCCCCATGCAGTCTGTAGTTCCCGGCTTTGTAACCATAGGAAGATCATTATTACGAATACAAATGCCATCCCGGTCGCCAAGGCATTGATCAGAAACATGACTGCTATACAACCCATGGCTCCCAAAAGGGAAAATATCCAGTGAACTTTAAACAAGGGACGAAAGGAAGGACTGTCCAAGAACTTCTCTATCCCTGCTGCCGCATTTAGAACCCCATAAGTCGTTAGAAAAAACATTGTTAATATGGGTGCGATGACGTTTAGATTACCGAGGTAAACCGCAATAAGTGCAATACCTAATGTAAAGAGAGTACCAAGCCGGGGGGAATCATCTTCACCTGACCCCTTACCCAGCCAGTCCAGCCAAGGAGGTAAAATTCTATCACGGACCAAAGCCTGTAGTACTCGCGGGGCGCCAAGAATGCTCCCTACAGCACTGGAAAGCGTAGCCCCCCAAACCCCTATCAAAATGGCATCCCCCCAATAAGACATCTTGCGCATTACCATAGGGTCTTCAATCAGTGTCATTGCATCGGCACGGTTGGCCAAAAGAATTGGCAAAACCATATAAATAAGGTAACCAACTCCCACTGCCGCAAAGGTTCCCTTTGGAATGGATTTGGAAGGATTTTTAAGATCCCCGGACATATTAATACCTGCCATAATTCCAGTAACTGCCGGGAAAAACACGGCAAAAACAACCCAGAACCCCTCAGAATGGCGGTCCGACGCTCCCCACATTTCAACGGTGGTTTCCTCTATCGGACTACCAAAAATAAATGACACCAGAGAAAGGCCTATGCCAAACATGATAAAAAATTGAGCCTTAATGGCAACTTTCGCCGATACAATCGCCAAAGCAGCTATCGATATTGTTGTAACTATACCTACCAGTTTGAAATCCAGAGCGGGAAAAACACTGACTACACTTTCGGCAAATCCAACGGTATAAAGCGCAACCGAAAGTGCCTGAGCGATAAAAAGAGGAATTCCAATCGCACCACCCGCCTCCACGCCAAGCGACCTGCTTACCATATAATAGGCCCCACCGGTTCTGACCCGCTGATCTGTGGCGATGGCGGCTACCGAGAGAGCCGTCAAAAAGGTAATGGAAGAGGCAATGGTTACAATAAGTAGCGTGCCAATAAGACCCACATTGCCCACCACCCATCCAAACCGGAGGTACATGATTACCCCTAAAATTGTCAGAATAGAAGGAGTAAATACTCCCCCAAAGGTGCCTAAACCTGTTTTTACTGACGGAATTACTTGGTCGTTATTATGATCATTTCTTCGAAATGGATTTTTCATAAAAAAAGTTGAATCATAATAAAATTTAAAATTGAAGACGGATTAAAAGAAGTTGGGGGATGCGAATTCGATGCCGCAAGGTAAAAAATTCTTTTCGAATGACTCTATCTATTATCATTTGTTTAAGTTAAATCGCATTGAGAGTAACTAAAAACTCATTCAAGTAAAAACAGGACTGAAATAGTCATTACCTGTTGAATAAATTGAAGTTGCAATGATGAAAGGAATTTCCAGTCCACTAATAGGCCAACCATCGGCCGCAAGCAATAACTGCTGTCCAGACAATTAAGGAAATTGTGGCGGAAACTTTTACCCTAAAAGGAAAGGCCTTTCCAGCCTCGGAAAACCTAGTTGAAGGGAAGAAAAACCTGTGAAAAATCAGAACATTCAATCCACCCAGTAGCAGCAGACCCATTTTTAGCCAAAAAGTCGTGTCCGTTCCAAGGGATTTTGCATTGGTAATAAAAAGCAGAAATCCCGACGGAATAATTAGTAAAAAAAGCCCTCTTTGAGACCATGGCAATATGTGGCGGGCTAGGACGCCTACATGAAGCTTTCTGGAAAAGCCCAGCAAACGCAGATCAAACATAAAAGCCGCACCCACCATCAGGACTATTCCCAAAATATGAATTACCTCCAAAGCAGGATATGCCCAAAGCGACTGACGGACAGCCATCGCCATGGAACTGTTTTCCAGCCATTCAAGACTCTCCAACACGCTTAACGTAATTCATATTTTTCTCCTCCAATATAGATTCTCTCCGCACGCATTTCCCCTTTTTCAGTTTTATGAGGATAGGCAACCAATCTGGCAGCGGTCCCCTTCTTGATAGCGTCCGCTGAAAGTCCCCTGGCAGTCATACGGCTGGCAGGGGCAAGATATACTGACCAAATTTCATCCTCATATTTCACTTTGGCCATGGTATGCGGATTTTCAAAGGTGGATTCCTCAATTACGGTGGTAAAATCCAACACCTTTGTCTGATCGTAACTAGACCAGCCATGGTGTCTTACTATAAAGGAACTCAAAACTAGAATAGAAAATACAAATAATAACTTAGGTAGATTTTTCATGACTGATTGAAGTATGTAGACATTAAAGTTAATTAATAAATGGTTGAATGTCAATCATATTTTTTTTTTCCTTGCCGAAATGGCAAAACAATTTGATTTCGACGGAAAGAAAAAGCCCTGGGGAAACTGCAATGGACATGTAAGGCAAAGGCAAGGTTGTTGTTTTTAGTATTTGATGCCCCCCCCACCATACGCCGGATGTGCTCTCCAACCTTCATAAATCGATTCAGGCTGCGGCAGGCACAAAAATTAATTGCCACCAGAAAAATATGCGTTCATTGAACGGGTAATGAACTTTAGTGAAGAAAAACTCACTGAATTTGAAACCTCTTTGGTCAAATTCCAAGTAGAGCCGATCAGTATTGAGCAATACAACAGTTAGATCGACGATGCTCAAATTGACAATGGAGAATTCTACTAGTCAGGATAAAATGGAAAAAAACCCATCACTCATGTGTCAATATCATCGCCTCCAGCCTATTAAAACACCTTTCCTTAAAACTTAACACCGCTTCTTCGCTAGTATTGGCAGGCGGTTGGATAGGGGCAGAAAAATAGATATCCACCGTTCCCGGCCACAAACTGAGTTTTTTCTTGGGCATTATCTGGGCTGCATTGATGATGGCCATGCACAATATGGGAGTCTGCGTTTCTATGGCAAGCCGAAACGCTCCGTTGTAAAATGGCAATAAGGCTTCTTTGGTGTCATTACGGGTGCCCTCAGGAGCTACCACAATGGAATAGCCGGTCTTTAGAAATTTGACAAGCCTACCAAGGCTGGCCTCCCTGGACCGGACGTTTTTCCGGTCTACCCAAACTGCATATTGGCTGATAACCCAGCCGAACATAGGGATATTTCTGATTTCCTTCTTTCCCAAGGCCTTAATTTCCTGTGGGATGGACAAGGGAATAGCGGGGGCATCCAGAAAGGATCGGTGGTTGAAAATATAGATATAGGGTTGGTCAATGGAAATATGCTCCAAACCGTGCGAACGAAACTTTATACCCACCAGCATGGACCAGATCCGGGCCCACAAACGGATAAAACGGTAGGATATCTTGATGCCCTTCGGCGGAAAGAAGGAGGGAATCAAAATAAAAAGTCCCAAACCCAGCATCAAAATAAAGAATACCAAAATGGCGTAGACACTGTAAATAAGACGGAATACCTTCATGCAGTTTTTGTGCAAAAGTAATCCTAAGTGTCATTTTATAAAAATATTGACTCCAAATCAGTTCGATATTTTTAGTTTTTTCTATTCACCTGTTCGTAAATCAATCCGAAAGGCGACATCTAGAATGACCTAATTCCTCCAATTTATCACTTTTGATATTTTTCAATTAATCGAATAATTTTGTGAAATATCTCGGTATTTTCATACACTCCACGAAATTCCCCGGCATGAGGTCCATAGGCAAAAATTGGTACTGGTACGCCGGTATGGTCATGGGTAGAAAACTCCATCTCAACCAACCCTTTTTCCACATTTCCTTGGGGTAGTGTTACGCCTCCGGTTTCGTGGTCAGCAGTTATGATTACGAGCGTTTCTCCGTCCTTATCGGCAAATTTCAACGCTGCTCCTACTGCATCGTCAAAATCCATCCCTTCTTCCACGACCGTTTCTACTTGGTTGCTATGCCCTCCAGAGTCAATATAAGCCCCTTCTATCATCAAAAAGAACGGGGCATTTTTGGCATTTAGAAATTGAAGGGCGGCGTTGGTGGCATTTTCCAAATAATCCTGACGACCCTGAACTACTCGGGGCAATCCATGATTGGCAGCGAAGTATCCCACCCGGTCTGCCTTGGACTGGGCTAATGCATCCAGCCCGGAAAGTAACTCAAAGCCAGCTTTTTCCAAATTACCGATTTCATCCACATCATAGCGGAGAAAATCATTTTTCCCGCCTCCAATAAAAAGATTAATAGGACTCTTGGCGAGGTCACCAGCAATTTCACGGATTAGATCCCGCTCAGTTTGGTGGGCGTAAAATGCCCCGGGTGTAGCCCCGGTTATGTTGTCGGAGGTTACAATTCCCGTTGTAAATCCATATTGTTGGAGATATTCGGGAAGGTTTTGTGCAGGACTTCCATCAGGCAATGCACCCACACTTCTGTTTTTAACTTTTCGTCCGGTGGAAATTGCCGTTCCAGCGGCGGCGGAGTCGGTCGTAAAATCATCTGCGGCTTGCGTTTTTATCAACCCCAAATTTTTCAAGGTGGCAAGTGAAAGTTGGTTACCGTTGCCATATAGGGCTGAGGAGAATTGAGCTAGGCCAAAGCCGTCTCCAATCAGCAAAATAACATTCTTTACGGGCGAGTCCTTTCCATCGACTTCGAAGGTAGGCGTATAGATTTCCTTTTTATTCGGGCTTACATAAAGCCTTTTGGGTAGGGTGGATAGGTAGGACTTTGCGGCATAGGGCATGTCGGTATTGATATAATCAACCCCAAGCTCAGAAAATGCCTTCCAAGAAGTCTTGCTGTCCGGTGTGGCCCAAAACCGGAAGGGTTTACCAAGGGTATGGGCGATGGATATGGCTTCTTCCAACCGTTTCTGGTGGGTATCAATCAACCTCCCTTTCCCGTTCCAATCCGAAAAGCGGCCAAAGCTTAGGCTTATCATCGCAATTTTCTCCATTGGCAAGTCATCGATTTCGGTGATGCTTTGGTAGTCAAATAAGATATGGTCAGGGTAGTTAGTATAGTCGGATGCTTTGGGGCGGTTACCGGAAATAACAAAGGTAACTAAGGGAGTTTCACCATTTTTTGAAGTATAAAGTTGGCTGTATGGAGCTACCGCCTCCTGAATTTTTTCCAAGGTACTGTACGCCTCAGTTTTTATATCGATCAGTAATTGGAAGGGCTTTCTATTGTGGATTTTCAAGTCATAGGCGATTTGGATAGGATCCAGATATAGTGATTTTAGAGTACGTTCCGGAGCTATAGTCTCAGTTTCATGCGCCACATAAAGCTCACCATTGAGAAGAATAACGTCCGTCTCAATGGATTCCAGTCCGTTGGCATAGGCTTCCCAGAAAGGGACAGTGCGGATATAGTCATTGTGGCTGTGAATTTTGGGGTTATGCTGTGCCCATGCCACTATCGGAAAAAACAAAAGAACGAACAGAGATGGTAGGAGGGTTTTTTTCAAAAACATCATGATGAGGAAGTGAAATGGGAAAATAGTTGGGCCTAAACTACTGCCTAGGCCCAACTGCATACAAAGCTAGTGGTTTTTAGTCAATTTTCGTGGCTTGGTAGACTTCCTGAATTTGTTCGGATGTCAGGGCGTAATCATAAATGACTATGCTTCTATAGGCTGCACCTAGTCGGTCTCCATAGGCACCAGTCCCGTCTTGGTTGATATAGATGGGGTTGTCATTGTCGATATTGGTGGAAGTCATAGGCCTCTCTGCCGATAGATTTCCATCTACGAAAATTGATGCATTTCCCGAACGGTCGAATACGCCGGTGACAAAATGCCACTCTCCTGTCATCCAAGGTGTACCGTCTTCCCCTTCACTCGGTTCTGCAAAATCTACTTTGCCTACGCCAGCTTCTCCGGCTACTAATCTTAAATTGCCCCGCCTATACGCTAGAACCCATCCGGTATTATTGGAACTACTCCACGCCATGGTTCCTATCATGGCTGGATCACTGATGTCGTGGTCTGTCTTACCACCCTTGATTCTGAGGGATGCCGGAAATAGCGATCGTGTTCGGCCATACTTGGTGAATCTGGGGATTGAAGGTCCTGCCCGGCCATACGTCATAGACTTCAAAATCCGAGTCCGGATCTGTCTTGTTGAAATGGTTTCGGCCGGTGGCGGGTTTCGCATAAGCCTCCTGTGCATCGCCCCATCGGATCAGATCCAAGTGTCTGTCTGCATATTCCGCGGCCAACTCAACCCTTCTTTCTTGCTTAAGATCATCAAGTGTTGCACTGCTTTTTGGCGCAAGGCCAGCACGTTCCCTCACTTGATTGAGCGGTCCGTCTCCGTTTTGCCCCTGCATGATCAGTGCTTCTGATTTTAGCAGTAAGACCTCCGCAAAACGGATTAGGGGAATGTTTTAATTGGTAGTTACGTAGTTTCCATTTGGATTCAGATGAACTTCTTCGGGAAAGCGGTAGGGATGCATGTATTTGTTGATCTGTATACCGGTCCAAGAGTTGCCGGAATAGTATCTTCTTGGGTTTCCCAAAAAGGTAAATGAATCTCCAAATTCCGATAGGGTGGCTTTCTTCCTATGGTCTCCTTCCTCGAAGGCATTGTAGAGCTCAAGGGTAGGCGAAAAGGTACCCCAACCGTTGTATAAGCCCCAACCGGTATTCTCCAACATTACACCCGGCAGGATTTGACCCCGCTCGTTGCTGGATACGGTAGAAAACACATACTCGGAGGAGAAATTGTTGGGGACACCGGAATGCGGATCGGGATCGTTTCTGAGAATCAGGCCACGAGTATTGTGAAAGGATTTGTTGTAATTCAACTGTTGATCCCAAATCCAGCGACTGCTGTTCCCTGCGCCTTGATTTAGAAAATTCATGTTGCTCGGTCTACCGATTTCCGGAGCACGGGGGCTGAAATTCTTGTCTGTCCAGCTCCAAAGGTCCATGGAAAAGGAAGACTTAAAAGTCAGGTTCTCCAGGATATCATATTCCGCATAGGCGATTGCGTTGATGTTCAAACGCGGATTTTTAATATTTGGCCGTAAGAGTAGAGAGACTGGATTGTAAGTGTCCCCATAAGCTCCAGCAAACTGGGAGAGCTCGAATGGAACTGTTCCGTGAAAATGACCAAACTCATCATAAACCGGAGCAGCGGGGTTCATGTAAATTGCATTGATAATTGCTCCACTATAGCTGCTGCTGGTATTTACACCCTGGGAGGTTGAATGGTTCACATACACATTTTGTCCAATCCGAAGTTTATCAGTGAGATCATATTCTGATTTTAGCCGAAAGGAAAACAATTCAAAGTCTGTATTTCTTAAGATTCCCTCTTTTTTGTGGTATCCAAAAGAAGTGCTAAACCGACCTCGTTTACTTCCACCGCTTAACTGTAAATTGGCGTTTGTGATGGGCCCTGCTTGGAATATTTCATCCATCCAATTCGTTCTAGTCACTTGACTCCAAGGGTTCAAAAGAGGGTCATGGGCTGCCTGGGGAACTGCCCCGGCATGGGCCGCGGCCCCTCGGTAAGCACTGGCATATTCCTCGGCATTTAGTGCCTCTGGAGTTTTATACGCAGACTGTACTCCTTGATAAAAGTTCAGACTGACTTTGGTTGCACCGCTCTTCCCACTTTTGGTAGTGATCACGATAACCCCTGATGCAGCCTAGGTTCCGTAGATTGCCGCAGCTGCGGCATCTTTCAACACCACCATACTTTCAATATCGTTGGGGTTGATGCGGCCTCCGTAATAAGGCATCCCATCTACCACATACAGCGGGGATTCATTCCCGAATGTTCCGACTCCTCTGATAACTACTCGGGGAGTGGCACCGGGATCACCCGATCCGGATACAACTGTCACCCCGGCAACCTGACCCTGTAGCATGTCCTGTACACTGGAGATTGGGCGGTCCACGGTGCCTTTAACATTTTCAAGCGAACCGATGGAAGTAGTCAAGTCCGATCTTCTGGTTGTACCATAGCCCACTACCACAACCTCTCCAAGCTGCCCAATATCTGCCTTAAGGCTTACATTAATGACAGATTGGTTGCCCACTTCTACTTCTTTGCTTTCCAAACCAACAAAGGAGAAAACCAAAATGGCATTGTCTGAGCTAATAGATACGGTGTAGTTACCGTCGATATCAGTGGCGGTTCCGGAACCGGTGCCTTTGACCAAAACAGAGACTCCCGGTATAGGACTGTTATCCTCCTCGGATAAGGCTTGTCCCCTTACAGTTCTAGTCTGTCCGTAAGCCACCGAAACAGCTATCCAACACAGGAACATGAGTAGGTAATAATTTTTCTTCATAATTAGTGAAATTTTGATGGTTGATAGGGTTAAAGTTAATGAAACCAAAAAAAATAAAAGTGGACAAATCTTTCAAATTGGTAGACAAATCTTTCAAAAACTTCTCCTAAAAATACCTAATTGGGGTATTATTCTTTCAGTAATAATTTGGTCACACTAGGGTAGTTTTTTGGTAATAGAAAAATGATCTTTTCCACTACCTCTTTTTTCCATAATTTTGAAAATAGTGATGACCTACGAAAAACTTTCTGCCTAATAGCCGCTACCTTTAAAAAGGAATTGACCAATAATCCGTGATCATGAAGGAATACCTGGAATTGTATAAAAAAGCGCTGTTGGAGGATGTACTTCCATTTTGGGATACCCATTCTCCCGACAATGAATATGGGGGGTACTTTACCTGTCTTGACCGACAGGGGAATGTATTTGATACGGACAAATTTATTTGGTTGCAGGGCAGGCAGGCATGGACTTACGCCATGCTATATCAACGTCTCGAAAATCGACCCGAATGGCTGAAAATGTCGAAGCTGGGCATTGATTTTTTGAAGAAATATGGGAAAGACCAATATGGAAATTTCTTTTTTTCCCTGACCCGAGAAGGCCATCCTTTGGTCCAACCGTACAATATTTTTTCCGACTGTTTTGCCGCAATGGCATTCAGCCTGTATGGCCAGGTGGCAGGGGATGATGAAAGCCTTAATTTGGCGAAGCGGACATTCGCCAATATTCTTGCCCGGCAGGAAAATCCTAAAGGGGAGTACAACAAGATTTTCCCGGGAACCCGACCTTTAAAGGGCTTTTCTTTGCCGATGATTTTGAGTAATCTTTGTTTGGAACTTGAGCCGCTGCTTCCGAAGTCGCTCGTAGAGGAGACATTGCAAGACTGCAAAAAGGAAGTTATGGAGGTGTTTTTAGATAGGGAAAGTCTGCTGATTTATGAAAACCTAAGCCCAGAAGGCAAAAAGAGCGACAGCTTTGAAGGTAGGCTAATCAATCCGGGGCACGGAATTGAAGCGATGTGGTTTATGATGGATTTGGCATCACGGACATCAGATAGGGCTTTAATAGAACGTGCCAAAGAGGTGACATTGCGTCTTTTGGAATATGGTTGGGATAAGGAGTATGGAGGGGTTTTTTATTTTCTGGATGTGATGGGTAAACCTCCTCAACAGCTGGAATGGGATCAGAAGCTTTGGTGGGTTCACTTGGAAACCCTAATTGCCTTGGCGAAGGGATATCAGTTGACAGGCGACGAGCGATGTAGGGAATGGTTTGTCCGGGTACATGAATATAGCTGGAATCACTTTGCCGATCCGGGGCATGGGGAGTGGTTTGGGTATCTAAACAGGAGGGGAGAGGTATTGCTGCAATTAAAAGGAGGCAAATGGAAGGGCTGTTTCCATGTGCCTAGGGCATTATATCAGATATGGCAGACACTGGAAAAGCTTCCGGACTGACCGTGGAGTTTATTGAACTTGAAGCGAACCTTTAAGATTCAACATTTTTGCTATCACCCGCAAGAGTTATCTCTGAAAAAAGCCCTGTGTGAACAGTGCTCCTATGTGGTAAAAAAACTCGGTTTGATTTTCCATATAGTTCACTTAGAGGAAAATAGTATATTTAAGCCTAAAACGAATTGATTAGCTTATTCTTTTGATTCCTTACTGTTCCAATATGAAGCCAATACTGAAGAAGTAAAACCCATCAAGGGTCCGCAAACTGCGGATGCCAGCCCTACTGTGGCGATTTTGCCCATTGTTTTGGCAATTCCTGAAACCAGTCCAGCATTTTGCATGCCAGTGGCAATGGAGATGGTGCGGCAGTCCTGCTCATTTAGGTTGAAAAATCGAGCTGCCCAATAGCCGGTAAGATACCCCAACAAATTGTGGATCAAGACAGCCACAATCAGGAGCAAACCCATATTCAATAAGCTTTCCTGTCCGGCAGCCATGATGATGGCGACAATAATTACAATTCCGCCCATAGAAATATATGGCATGGCTTTGTCCAGCCAAATGGCTTTTCCGGAGAGAAACTTATTAAACAGCAATCCGGCCCCTATTGGTACCAATACGATCTGTATGATATTCCACATCATAGCCAGAATATCAATTTCGATAAACCCATCGGCCAACAGTTTCATCAGCAAAGGGATGACAAATGGCGCAATCAAAGTGGTGACTGAAACGATGGTAATTGTCAATGCCACGTTGGCCTTGGCCAGGTAGCACATTACTGGGGAAGCCACGGAGGTCGGAGCACAGCCCAGCAAAATAATGCCGGCGGCGATTTCGGTGGGAAATCCACTGAAGAAGGCGATGCCGAAAGCCAAGCCCGGCATTAGCGTAAATTGACAACCCACACCGACAAGCACCGCCTTTGGTGATTTTGCTAGGGCGATAAAATCATTTAACCCCATAGAGGTGCCCATCCCAAACATGATAACTTGAATTAGGGGAGTAATCAAGCCTGCGGTTTCATAGGTGCCAATAGTCAGAAAGAAGCCGGGATAATAAAGGGAGGCAGCGACTACGGACAAAATCAACAGGGTAAAGGATAATCCACTTACCCATGAAAATCCCTTTACTCCAATAGAAAGTGTGGCAAGCGAAAAAATTAGAAATGGACCTGCTTCTGTGGGCATACCGACGGAAAACAACCAGCCAACGATTGCCATTGATATCCCGGAAATGCCTAATACATAACGGTAAACTAGTTTATTCTTCAAGCGTGATGAGTAAAAGGTTGTAGACAATTGCGTTGGTTAAAGTAACTTTTTTTTTCCGGAATCAAAATGTTGCACAGTACAGGTGATGATATTTTAAAATAAAAGGCAATTGATAATTTTTAAAGGGGTTCTAAAAATGAAATATGTGGATTTTCCCTAAGTTTACCAACTTATCTTTCGTAATTTTGCACAGGTTTTAATCCGGATAGCATTTATGGCCATGAATATTGTGATTGCGGGTGCCGGGGATATGGGGTATCATTTGGCGGAGCAACTGTGTTACGAAAACAAAGATATTATTCTTATTGACCTGGATGCGGATGTGTTGGACAACATATCATCCAGATTGGACGTGATGACAATATTGGGGGATTCGGCTTCTATAGATGTACTTAAAAAGGCCAATGTGCAAAATGCGGAACTGGTATTGGCAGTTACTACATCTGAAAAAACTAATATAGTCACGGCGTTACTGGCAAAGCAATTAGGAGCCAAGAAAGTCATCGCCCGTGTACGAAATCATGATTACCTTTATCCGGAAAACCAAAAATATTTTTTGGATTTGGGAATAGATTCTCTTATTTCCCCCTCCATGCTGTGCAGCATGGAAATTACTAGAATGATGAAAAATTCCATCTTTTCGGAGGTGATAGAATTTGAAGGGGGCAAACTAAACGTGGTGGGTATCACGTTGGACAGGTATTCTCCACTTATCAACAAGCGATTATCAGACACAAGCACTGATCCCATTTTTGAGGATATAAGGATAATCGCTTTGGTAAGGGATCAGATTACCATTATTCCCAGAGGGAACACCTATATCCGGAATGGCGACCACGTTTTCTTTATTTCTGACAAGAAGTCCGTAGATTCTATCCGGGACCTTATCCGGCACAAGCAGGTGGATATCAATCAGGTGATGATTATCGGAGGTGATGATTTGGCTTATTCCACTGTCCGCAAATTGGAAGAAAAATACAGGGTTACGCTGATTCACAAAGATAAAGAACGATGCAAATGGCTGGCTCAACGATTGAAAAATGCGTTGGTAATCCATGGGGACTACAAAAACATTTCACTCCTAATTGATGAAGGATTGGAGACAATGGATGGATTTCTGGCGTTGACAGAAAGCTCCGAAACAAATATCATTACCAGCCTGAGTGCAAAAAATCATGGGGTTTACAAAACAATAGCTCATGTGGACACCCGGGAGTACATCCATATTTCGCACAGCATAGGTGTGGATTCTTTGATCAACAAAAAACTTGTAGCAGCGAATTATATCAACCGTTACCTTAGAAAGGGAACGGTTGAGGCCATTTCCGGAATTCATGGAGTGGATGCCGAATTTGTCCAATATGTGGTAACCAAAAACAACAGGTTGACAAAAAAATCACTTGCTGAACTTCATTTTCCCGATACCGCGATTGTTGCGGGTGTAATCCGCGGAGACGAAGTGTTTATTCCCGACGGTGATTTTTACCTCCTTCTTCACGATAAGGCTATCGTGTTGGCACTACCAACGGCCAAGCCGGTTCTTGAAAAATTATTTAATTAGGCATGATTCATTACAAGGCAATTTTTAAGGTAATGGGCGGCCTCTTGATGCTGTTGGGGGTTTTAATGATTCCAAGTATTGCATTTTCATATTATTATCAAGGTGGTGATCAATTATCCCTTTTGGCAGCATCAGGAATCTCATTGGCGACTGGGGCCGGGATGTTTTTTTCTTATGCTTCCCAGGATCAGAATATCCGCAAGCGGGAGGGGTATTTGATCGTGGCACTGAGTTGGCTTTTCATGACAGTCTTTGGCGCGATTCCATATTTGATCAGTGAGACTATCCCCTTCTTGCCAGATGCTATTTTTGAAACTGTATCCGGATTTACTACTACAGGCGCGACCATATTAACTGATATAGAAGCAATGCCTGCGGGGATACTTCTTTGGCGGAGCATGACACAATGGATAGGAGGCTTGGGCATTATCGTATTGACAGTGGCCATTTTTCCGCTTCTGGGAATAGGCGGAATCGAACTTTTTGTGGCGGAGTCCCCGGGACCTACTTCGGACAAATTGCACCCTAGAATCCGGGAGACAGCCAAACGGCTGTGGTTCGTGTATGTTGGCCTGACAATTTTATTGATATTCCTTTACAGATTCGAAGGAATGTCCTTTTTTGATGCGGTTAACCATGCGTTGACCACTATGGCTACCGGGGGATTTTCTACCAAAAATGCATCCTTGGCCTATTTCACTAATCCAGCCATTCACTATACTGCGATTATCTTTATGTTTTTGGCCGGAACTAACTTCACGCTTATTTATTACGGAGTAAAAGGCAGGTTTGGCCGCGTATGGGCAAGTGATGAATTTCGAGCGTATGTAATTAGTTTGGTAATACTTACGGTTGGATTAGTCATTCCTATTTATTTTCTGACAGGGGATCACTTTGAAAAAGCTTTCCGTGATACCCTCTTTCAAATTATTTCTCTGGTAACGACAACAGGTTATGTCACCGCGGATTATACTTCTTATAGCAACGGGCTAACCATTATTTTTTTCATGCTGCTGTTTTTGGGCGCTTGTGCAGGGTCCACAAGTGGGGGAATAAAATTTATCCGGCACCTAACCTTTGTGAAAAACACCACTTTGGAGTTTAAAAGGATTGTCCACCCCCGGGCAGTCATTCCCCTGAAAATTAACGGAGAGCGGGTCACAGGTAGGATTATCACCCATATTATGAACTTTCTCCTGATTTACCTGATGATTTTCGTCTTGGGAAGTATTGTCATGTCAATTGCAGGTTATGACCTGCTTACTTCTTTTGGAGCAGTGGCTACCTCTCTGGGCAATGTGGGGCCGGCTATCGGTCTAGTGGGTCCAATGGATAACTTCGCATTCTTTTCCCCATTCGGCAAACTCTTTTTGAGTTGTCTGATGTTGTTGGGTAGGTTGGAGCTTTTCACCATTTTAGTGTTGTTTACACCCTATTTCTGGCGGGCCAATTAATTGATATCTTATGGAAAAATCAAAATATGATTACCGGATAGCCGCGGTATTTGTAAATAGTAAGTTAGGATTTAAAGGTAACCCAGCCGCTATTGTGGAGACTTCGGATGAATTGCAAGTACATGAAATGCAGCAGCTAGCCGCTGAAATCGGCCAACCTGCTACCTCTTTTTTATCCCCAACATCCCAACCCGGTACCTTTAAGATCAGGTGGTTTGCCCCGGATGAGGAAATTGGACTTTGTGGACATGGAGCGGCTGCGGCTGCAGCCTATCTAGGCCAAAAATTCCCCCAAACAGTCACCTTTACGCTCCAATATGCCGCTGGAAAGATGCATGTCAACTACGAGGCACCTGATTCGGTCTCATTGATCATGGATCCTATACCCGTTATTAAAGAGGTGCCGATTCCCAAAGCAATTTCGGCTGGTTTGGGAATATCTCTCGTTGCCATGTATGAGACGGGCAATAAACACATCATCTTGGCAGAATCAGAATCAGCAATCAGGCAAATGGTCCCCAACTTTAAGATGCTTAGGAAATCGGAAATATTCGGCTATGCCGTAACAGCTTCCGGAGATGAAGTCGACTTTGTCAGCCGTACGCTCGTACCCCACGTGCAGCAATTGGAGGATCATGCCACAGGTTCATCGCATGCCATGCTGGCACCCTTTTGGTCGGGCAGGCTGAATAAGCAAGAGATGACTGCCAACCAGCTTAGCCCAAGAGGAGGCACTTTTAGAATCAAACTGGAGGGGGGGAAACTTACGCTTAGCGGAGAATTTGAATGGTTAAGGTAAATAAGTGGGGATTCCTTCAAGGTGGTGTTACCTGGACTAAAGTTAGGCTGAGTCAGTCATCCAGCTTTATCGGAATTCATAAGCTAATCGGACGAAGGCATTCCACTTATCCTCTTCTAGCCCCACAGGAATGCCAACCGCCATTCCAACCACAATATCTTCCCATACGTTCAGCGTAAGCTGCGGCCTGAAAATCATACCAATGGCACCTTCTGCTATTTGTTTATTGATCTCCAGTCCCACCATATGATCCTTCTCCGAAAAAGCATAATGGAAATTGGAGTTCAGATTAATAGCCCACTCTGTTTCCAATGGCCGAAGTTGCCTAGTGATTTCCGGCCCTCCGGAAAACAAGAAAAAATAGGTGTCCTTCCAATTTTTACCTATCATATAAAAAGGTAACAGGGACATTTCCTCCAGTTTAAAATCTGAATTTTGCCCTTCCGGACTTCGCATTTCGAGTACGTTCTTAAAACCAAGCCCCATACTAATCCCTTTATTTTCATTAACATAAAAAGTGTATTGGGAGGCCCATTGTAAAAACTCCAACTGATTATCAGGCCGCGGTACGGGTGACATTTCATTGCTGAAATAAAGGGAATAAGGCAGTACGATTTCGAAACCGAGGTAGTCGACGGGAGCTATTTCATATTCTATCTGGCCGAGTAAATTGTGATGGGTGTTTTTGAGCCGACTGTATCCAAAGTTAAGGTTAAGTTCATTTTCCCCTTTTCTAGCCCCCAAGACTGTGGTCATATCTTCATAAACGGGATCTGCATGCATTACTTGAGGTCTGAGGCCTGACGCTGGTTTTTTGGGGAAAAACTGCGCAAATACTGCAATTGGAGCTGCCAAAAGAAAAATCACTAGGCTGACAATTTTCATATAATAGCTAATTTATTTAGTTTCCGTCGAATATTTAAAAATATTTTACTTGTAAAGTAAAAAAATATATTTTAATAATGCTATTGAAAACTTCCTTTGAAACAATATATACGCTTGTATACGTCCAGATATGCCAATAACCTATAGCTACATGCACAAAATTATCTGACGCTATAATACTGGGATGATGTTACAAATATCTTCACATTCAGGACCGCGAGAGCCGAAGAATGCAATCGAAAACAACAAGATACAATAGATTGAAATTGATTTATTACTTTTTTTTATGTGCGGTTAAGTTTTATTATTTAATAATATTTGTCGCAAATTTCCCATATTTTAAACACTCCTTGGTACAATTATTGTTAATTTATTTCGTATAAATAGATTTTGAACTGAATTTTCAGAATTTTTAGTTTAAAAAAATCACTGGATAAGGACCAATAACAACCAAAAAATTTCTATCTATAATAAAAAATATACTATAATGAATAGTCAAAAAGTTCTCATCAAATATGGTGGAAATGCCATGGTGAATGAAGAACTAAAGAAACAAATTGCGGAAAAAATCGCCTTATTGCAAGCCAGTGGTTACCAGGTTATTCTGGTGCATGGAGGAGGACCTTTTATCAATAAGGCTCTTGATGAGGCTGCCATCGTATCCACATTTTTCGACGGACACCGATATACCAGTCCCGAGGCATTGACCTGTATTGAAAAAACACTAAAGGGGGAGGTCAACAGTTCATTAGTTTCCTTGTTAAATCGTGCCGGATTGAAAGCCGTCGGACTTTCAGGCAAAGATGGACAGTTTGTCACAGCTGAAAAGCGTTGGCATGTTCAATTCGATGAGAAAGGTAAATCCCAGCAAGTCGATCTCGGCCAAGTGGGCGAAGTTTCCCATGTAGATACCACACTCGTGGAGATTTTATTGAGAGAGGGATTCACCCCCGTGATTACTTGTATAGCAGGGGACGCCGACGGAAACGAGTATAATATTAACGGAGATGTTTTTGCCGGAAAAATAGCGAGTGCGTTAGGCGTAGATGCTTATATAGTCCTTACGGATGTGGACGGCTTATTTTTAGATTTCCCGGATCCGAAATCCATTATTCCAAACCTTAAATTAAAAGATCTGAAAACCTATTACGGTTCGGTAATTCAAGGAGGGATGATACCTAAAATAAGTTCGTGTGAAGCTGCCGTTGTGGCAGGTGTGAAACGTGCTGTAATTCTCAACGGAACAAAACCGGACCAAATCACGGATTATCTGCTAGAAAATAAATTATTAGGAACTACAATCACTGCATGATATGGATATTTCAAATCGCTCATTACTTCAAGAAGACAAAAAGAATTATTTACCCACCTTCAACAGGCTGCCTTTGGCTTTTATCAAGGGAAAGGGTAGCCGCCTGTGGGATGCGGACGGCAAGGAATATATTGATATGCTCGCCGGAATAGCTGTCAACAACGTAGGTCATTGTCATCCCAAAGTCGTGAAGGCGATCAGCGATCAAGCCAATCAGCTGATGCACATTTCCAATTTTTTCGTCAGTCCGCCTCAGGTAGCCTTGTCAAAATTATTAGTAGACATTGCCCACATGGATCATGTCTTTCTCACAAACAGTGGTGCGGAATCGGTGGAAGGTGCGATTAAAATTGCCAGAAAATATGCCCATTCGAAAGGTAAAGGGGGCACGGTGCTGTCGATGGAGAATTCATTTCACGGCAGAACCCTTGCTACCATAGCTACTGGTCAGGCTAAATATCAAAAAGGATTTGCCCCCATTCCCCACGGATTTGCCCAAGTTCCTTTTAATGATTTTGACGCCGTTACGGCATATCCACACCATGATGTTGCCGCAATCTTAGTTGAACCCATTCAAGGTGAAGGAGGAATCAGGATGGCCGATCGCATGTATCTACAAAAATTGCGTAATTATTGCGATGAATTCGATATCCTTTTGATTTTTGATGAAATTCAATGTGGGGTAGGCCGTACGGGTTTTTTCTTCGCCAAGGATTATTATGGCGTGCAGCCGGACATTATGACCTTGGCCAAAGCTCTTGGAGGGGGTATGCCAATAGGAGCCTTTCTGTGCAATGCAAAAGTCGGGAAAGCCATTGAATTTGGGGATCACGGGACCACCTTTGGCGGAAATCCATTGGCCTGTGCCGCAGCCTTAGCAACCTTGCGTGTGATACAGGAGGAAGATTTATTGACCGTTGTCCAAGAAAAGGGGAAATGGTTGATGGATGAGCTCAACAAACTGAAATCTGAATTCCCGATAATCAAAGAAGTTAGGGGCTTAGGATTGATGATAGGGGTAGAGCTGGACCAGCCGGCTGCTCCGGTGATGCGTCAGTTGATGGATCAGGGAATCATCGCAAACGCGACTGCGGAACGGGTGCTTCGTCTTGTTCCTCCATTGAATATTCCCAAACAAGACTTGGAAACCTTCCTCGAAATCCTGAAATCAGTATTCACAGAAATTACCGAACATGCCAAATAAAACGTATCGAGTATCCATCATAGGTGCATCCGGTTATACGGGTTCAGAACTTGCCCGTATTCTTATAAATCATCCGGAAGTGGAGATAGTACATATCACTTCCGAAACTCATCTGGGTAAAAACTTTTCTGATCTTCATCCCCAGTTTATCGGTAGATTGGATATGCCTTTGGTTTCTGCCCAAGATATCTTACCCGAAGACCAGGATATCCTGTTTTTGGCACTACCTCATGGGGTTTCTATGAGTTTTGTCAAGAAATGGGCTGGCGAAAAAGTCAAAATAATAGATCTGTCCGGAGATTTCAGACTTAGAAATCCAGAGGTATATTCGGAATGGTATCAAAAGGAGCATAATTACCCGGAGGGGTTCGAAAATGCTGTCTATGGGCTTCCGGAATTGCATGGGGAAAGTATCTCCAAAGCAAACTTAGTTGCCAATCCAGGCTGTTACCCGACCGCTTCCATACTTAGCCTAGCTCCTTTAATTGCAGGGGGATTCACAGATCCGGAGCGAGTGATTATTGATGCCAAATCAGGAACTACCGGAGCAGGCGTAAAAGCGTCTGAAACCACTCACTTTTCAAATGTAAACGAAAATTTCAGGGCCTACGGAATCGGTACCCATAGGCATACTATTGAAATCGAAGAGCAGTTGGGAGGATTAAGTGCGAAAGGGGATGCCCAGGTGCAATTCACCCCTCATCTGCTACCCGTAGACCGTGGGATATTAGCGACCGCCTATGCGGATAGGATACAGGATATTGATCAGGATCAACTGGCCACGCTATATATTAAATTTTATGAAGGACAGCCTTTTATCCGGATTAGGAATCAAGCTCCATCAATAAAAGATGTAAGGGGAAGCAATTTCTGCGATATATTTCCTTACTTAGACGCTCGAACCGGAAGGGTGATCGTCATTGCCGTAATAGACAATCTGGTAAAAGGAGCAGCAGGCCAAGCCGTTCATAACATGAATTTGATGCTTGGCCTTAATCAAACCGCTGGGTTGATGGATATCCCCATAAAGCCATAAATTTAAACTCAAAAAAATGATTAAAAATATTACTAGTGTAAAAGGAATCAAGTGTTGGGGAGCCCATTCGGGAGTAAAATCTATGAGGAGGGACCTGGCCATTATTTATTCCTCGGTGCAAGCAGCGGCAGCAGCTACCTTAACCCAAAATAAGGTTCAGGCAGAACCGATTAAAGTAACCAGAAAACACCTGAAAGATAATCGCGCGCAGGTTATCGTCTGCAATGCAGGCAATGCCAATGCATGTACTGGCGAACAGGGCAGACTTGGAGCGGAGGCCATGGCAGAGACAGTGGCCGAAATGCTATCTATTCCGAAGGAAGATGTGATCGTTGCTTCCACGGGCCTTATCGGTGAGAAATTCCCGACTGAGGAAGTTTTGGAGGGTATTCGGACCAATATCCCAAAACTCAGTGATAATCCCAAGGCAGGGTCATTTCTGGCCAATGCCATTTTAACTACCGATACCTTTGCCAAAGAAGGATTTGTTGAATTTGAGTGGGAAGGCAACACCATCTCCTTGGGTGGGGTAGCCAAGGGGTCTGGAATGATCCATCCAAATATGGCGACCATGTTAGCCTTCGTTGCAACAGACATCGATATCGATGAGAAATTACTTCAAAAAACCCTCCAATACTGTGTAGACCGATCCTTTAACATGATCACAGTAGATGGGGATACCTCGACCAATGACATGGTCGCTATTCTGGCAAACGGTTTGGCAGGAAACACAAAAATCACCAGTGAAGAGGATCCTTTATACTTGGTTTTTAGAGAAAAACTTCAAGAATTATTGGTGCATTTGGCGAAATTGATCGTTTCTGATGGTGAAGGGGCCTCTAAATTCATCGAATACAGGGTTACCAAAGCAAGATCAGAAGCCAATGCCCGTCTATTTGTTCGTGCCATCTCTGATTCTCTTTTAGTAAAAACCGCCATGTTCGGAAGGGATCCCAATTGGGGTCGTATCATAGCGGCATGTGGAAATGCGGGTATTTCCTTTAATTATAAAAAAGCCAACTTATATCTCGGAGACAATGAAAATTTGGTCTTGGTACTCAAAAAAGGAACGCCGACCGATTTTGATAAAAATTTCATGAAAAAACTACTCCGGGAATCCAACATTCGAGTCCATCTGGAAGTTAACACTGGCAAGGCTGAGGCAGTTGGCTGGGGCAGTGATTTGACTACCGATTATGTGATGTTTAATTCTGTTTACACTACCTGATCCGTTGTAATCCCCGGACTTTTTTCCCAAATTCGGCCATGAAAAAATTTTGTGGGATAGTTTTGTTTTTTGGGTCTAGTTTCATTCAGGTCGCCGGACAAGGAGGTTTTTCAACTCTTTTTGAAAACAGTAAAGGCACACAAACTCCGGAATATGCGGAAGTGATCGGCTATTTTAAGCAGTTAGCGGATCATTTCGAAGATATCATTATGGTGGAAAAGGGGACTACAGACAGTGGATTTCCACTCCATGTAGTTCTCTTTGATCCGCAAAGGGATTTCAACCCGGATATTTGGCATGCTGATGATAGGTTGGTGATGTTTATAAATAACGGGATTCATCCAGGCGAACCGGATGGTATAGATGCCTCCATGATGCTTTTAAGGGATTTGGCTTTAGGAAAAATCACGCTCCCGCAGGGAATGGCTTTGGCAATAGTTCCTGTCTACAATATTGGTGGACACCTGAATAGGGGTTCGTACAGCAGGGTAAACCAAAATGGACCTGAGGAATTCGGCTTTCGGGCCAATGCCCGAAATTATGACCTAAATCGGGATTTTGTCAAGGCAGACACTAAAAATGCCCAATCCTTCCAGCAGATTTTTCACTGGTTGAGGCCTCATGTATTTATAGATACACACGTAAGCAACGGGGCCGATTACCAGCATGTCATGACCCTAATTTCTACCCAGCACAATCGGCTGGCAGGACAGTTGGGAGAGTATCTTGAGTCAAGTATGGAGCCCCAACTTTACAGCCAAATGGAGAAGCTTGGTTTTCCGCTAGTTCCATATGTTAACGCTTGGGGGGGAAAGCCTGAAGACGGATGGCCGCAATTTAAGGATAACGGCCGGTATAGCAGTGGGTATGCAGCATTGTTTGGGACCTTGAGCTTTATGCCAGAAACCCATATGCTTAAGCCTTATTCACAACGTGTTGCGTCTACATATGCCTTGTTTGAGGCGTTCTTCGGCGTAATAGAGAAAGATGCCGAGCTAATAATTGCAATGGCGCACAACGACAGACTGGACATGAAGGAAAGAGAGGTCTTTGCTTTAAACCACAAACTGAATAGGGAAGCTTTTCGCTGGATAGACTTTCGGGGGTATAGATCTGAGGAGAAAAAATCAGTTGTTTCAGGTCAACCCCGGTTGTTTTATGACAGGGAGCGTCCATTTACCAAAAAAGTTAAGTTCTTTCATACGTATACCCCTGGACTTTTAATTAAAAAACCACAAGCGTACGTAATTCCACAAGGCTGGTTTCCGGTGTTAGAAAACCTCAAGCGCAACGGAGTTTTTATGGAAATTCTACCGAATGATACAAGCCTTTTAGTGACGCAATATCGTATTCTTAATTATCAGACTGGAAGCATTCCTTATGAAGGGCACTATCTGCATACCGACACTGAGGTTGAAAGCTCCCAAGTCTATGTCCAATTCCGAAAGGGAGACGTTCTTGTTCCCATGGATCAGGTAGCTAACCGTTATATCACTGAGGTACTGGAGCCTCAGGGAGAGGACAGTTTTTTTGCATGGAATTTTTTCGATACAATTTTACAGGCCAAAGAAGGTTATTCAGCCTACGTGTTTGAGGATTTGGCGGCGGAATACCTCAGCGAGCATCCCGAATTGGCGTTGGAATTGGAGAAAACGAAAAGAAAGGACGAAGCCTTCGCCCAAAACGGATCCGCACAATTGAGATGGGTATTTGAGCGATCTCCATGGAAAGAGAATGAACACAACCGATATCCAATTTTCAGGTTGGACTAGGTTATCAGTATGAAAGCTCCTTTAATTTTTAAATTGAATGAACGGTTAATAGGTTAAAGGAATCCGATAGGCTGCCCGAAATGCTATCATTCCCAAATGGAATGGGGATTGGCCAGTATGTTGATACCGGAGTCCTACTTCAATCAAATTGAAGACATAGCCTGCCTCGGCGGCAAAACCGAATTCTGTGGAGGTGAGGTGGTCGCTCGTTTGGCCAAACCTGTTTCGGGTGATATGGAGGGCGGCGCCAAGTTGTGGTTCGAAGAAAACTTGGTCGAAATTAAAACGGTATCCCAGAAATGCAGGAATGGCCTGAAAGGAAATATTGTCACCTGCCGGCAGAATGAAATTTGAATTTAAGGGAAAATACAAAAAGGTACCTGAAAGAGTTACCTGACCATTTAAGCCAACACCAAGCAATCCCTTTACTGAACCTCCAAACCCGGCCGGGAATTGATTTACGAGGTAGTCGTTCATCGTAATTCCCGCATCCAGGCCTATATTCAAGTAGTTTTCACCTACCTGTGCTTGCGAAGGGAAGTAAAAGGAAATAGCGAGGAAGCCAACCAAAATAAATCGTTTCATTTTTTTCGTTTTTTTGATAACTGTACAAATTAAACAAAAATAATTCAGCATATTAGAATGTTTTTGGGTTGAGTCCTGAAAACTCATTGGAAACAATAAAATAAACCCAAGCGATTTTAACCAATTAGTTGTAAAATTCAATTCCCAATTTGACACCCAAAATGATTCATCGGATATTCCCAAAGAACTTATACGGTCGGTTTGGCCCGTTATTTATCTATGGACTTTTATTGATTTATATGATCGCCTGCAACCGTCAACGGGGCGATCAAGGTGGGGATGGTGAGAACAGGGCTGATAATTGGGTAGCTCCGGAGGATGCAAATCATCGGTTAAATCCCTTTCAGGATGAAGAAGCGATTGCGGCAGGAAAGGCCCTATACCAAGTGTATTGCTGGAACTGCCACGGTGAAACCGGCATGGGAGACGGTGCGGCCGGTAGTGCTATGGGTTCGCAACCCGCCAACTTTCACTCATCAAGCTTCTTAGATCAAACTGATGGGGCTATTTTCCACAAAATTTCCGAAGGCAGAAATGTGATGCCGGGCTTCGGGGAAATACTCGGAGAGGAAGAACGCTGGCAGTTGGTTTCCTATGTCCGGCAACTTGGTCGGGGGATGGCGGAAACCTTGGCCAGTTCACCGATTGCCTTAGTTGAGGATTTAAACATAAGCCATTGGATGAAAGTGGCGCCTAGAGCTATTCGGATCCTATACGATCAGGAAACCAATGCCATATGGTATGCCACCTTTGAAGGGAGTGTCTACCGTATTGCCTTGGATCAATCTCCTGCTTCTCCAAAGTTGGTTATTGGTGTGGAAGATCATGGTATTAACAGAATGCAAGGGCTTGAATTGCGGGACAGTACACTATTGCTCACAGGAAACATTCGTGTAAATGACGATAAAGGCACAACCGGATGGATGATGCGGGTGAAGCTGAAGCCGGATGGTTCCAAAGAGGTTTCCAAGGTTTTCTCAACAGTAGAATACGGAACTACCAATACACCGTTTGACCACGGGTGGAGTGCAACCCGCATAAGCCCTGACGGGAAGCATATTTTTGTGGTCAGCGGATCCCGGACAGACCACGGTGAAGTACAGGATAACCTTGGTGCGTATCCCAATTCCCGGAACGAACCGCTTACTGCGGCCATATTCAGGTTTCCTATAGATGCTAAAGATTTGCTACTGCCCAATGACACTCAGGTGTTGAAAGAGTCAGGCTACCTCTATGCGGAAGGTATTCGAAATGCTTTTGATATCAATTTCGACCGGGATGGAAATTTGTTTGCCGTGGTAAACTCCGGGGATTATGATCAGTCGGAAGACATGTTCTGGGTGCGGGAAGGACATCATTATGGGTTTCCGTGGGTGATGGGAGGATTGGAAACCCCACAACAGTTTCCAGACTGGCACCCAGATCCTGAGGGAGATACATTCCTCAATACCGCTGCGGCAGCTTGGCCGGATGATTTCCACAATGACCCCGATTTTCCCAAGAGACCGGAAGGAGTGCAGTTTTCCCCAGGGATGGATAATTATGGACCCGATGCAGCTACCTATAGAGACCGGAAATCCGGCGAGATTCTAAACGCTGCAGACACAGGTGTTCCTGTGAGTACCTTTACGGCGCACTCCTCGCCATTAGGGTTGAATTTTGACAATCATGACCAGTTGGGAGGGAAGTATACAGGAGGGGCGTTTACACTTCGGTACACCAAAGGGACCAAGTCTGCTTTGATGCAATCTTTTACGGATCTCGGGGAGGATTTACTTCACCTTGAATTAACCTATAATCCGGAAAAAGATAATTTTGACTTGCGTACTTATCGGATAGCAGAGGGATTCACACAGCCTGTAGATGCTGTCCTGGTGGGTAAGGACCTATATGTTATTGAATATGGCGGCCGCCAAAAAGGAGGAAACATTTGGAAAGTAACCTTTCCCTAACCCAAAAAACCTATGAAGAACAACATTATACCTTTTATAGTCCTTATTACTGTCTGTGGACTTTGGCAGTGCCAACCGAAACCACCCGAGGAAACAAAACAGCCCAATATTCTATTTATTGCTATTGATGACCTTAACGACTGGGTAGGCGCTTTGGAGGGACACCCACAGGTAAAGACCCCGAATATTGACCGTCTGGCAGCAAAAGGAGTGCTGTTTACCAATGCCCACACCCAGTCTCCCCTGTGCAACCCATCCCGGGCGAGTATCATGACGGGGATTCGCCCCTCTACTTCCGGTATTTATAATCTTTCTCCCCACTTCAGGGATGTAACGTTGACCCGGGGTGCAGTCACCTTGCCTCAGTATTTTCAGCAGCACGGCTATAAAACCCTCTCCAACGGCAAAATTTTCCATTCACTGGGAAATACACCTGACAAGCGAACCGATTTTGAGGAATGGGGACCGATTGGAGGGGGTACGGCAGGGCATCCACCTGCTAAACTGGTTGGGGATACCCATATGGGTAATCATCCGCTACTTGACTGGGGAGTATATCCAGCAGAGGGAGACTCGGTAAGAAACGACTACAAAGTGGCTACTTGGGCGGAGGAAAAATTGGGGCAATTGGCCCAATCCGATGACGAAAAGCCCTTTTTTATGGCGGTTGGATTTTGGTTGCCGCATGTCCCGCTATTTGCTACGCAGAAATGGTTTGACTTGTATCCGGAGGAAGCGGATATTGTCTTGCCCCCAGCCCCGGATGATGAGCGGGCGGATGTGCCGGATTTTGCCTGGTATCTACATTGGTACTTGCCTGAAGTCAGACTATCCTGGCTGAAAGCCAACAACCAATGGCCCAATATTGTCCGTTCTTACTTGGCGACCATTAGCTTTACCGATGCGCAAGTAGGCCGTGTCCTTGATGCCCTGGAGGCAAATGGCTTGGCGGACAACACATTGATTGTTCTTTGGTCAGACCATGGGTTTCATTTGGGGGAAAAGGGAATAACTGGTAAAAACACACTTTGGGAGCGATCAACTCACGTACCGCTGATCTTTTCGGGTCCTGGAATTCCGAAAGGAGTGAAAACCCACAAGCCAGCCGAATTGTTGGATATTTACCCCACATTGGTCGACTGGGTGGGATTACCGGAAAAAGACGGTCTAGAGGGAATATCTCTTGTACCCCAAATAAAGGATGTGAATTCTCCACGAGAACGCCCAGCCATTACC
>DATHWC010000394.1:0-29294 GCA_035460985.1 Lunatimonas sp. | reverse complement strand
AGGAGGGGAAGGTTAACCTGTCCGGGGAATTGCTACCCTTGTCCGATGGGCCTTTTAAAATTACTTCAACTCCTGGTAAAAATTTCGAGGAATTTAATGCATTGATTAGTAACCGCACCGCCATCTTACGGCACCACCACTTGGCTCAATCCGAGAACCTGCATCCGCGCTTACGGGACATGTCGCAATTTAGAAACACCATATTGGCCGAAATAGAAAGCCACCTGATTTCCCGCGGGTTTTTTGACAAACTAGCCGGAGAGGTAGTGTTGATGGTTTTTGAAGGTTTAAATAGGGATGAGTTGGAAAAAGTACTGCTTATTCCGGTTACGGATGCAAAGGCTGCATTGAGCATGCTGGAAGACTTTTCCGTGCAGCTCAATCAGGGGGATCGTGAGATGCTAGTCAAAGACAGGCACCGGGGACATGAGTTTTTCCCACTCGGGCTGGAAGAATTCCCCATGCATTTGTTTGAAGGTAGATTTGAAGGGTTTAGTGAGACAGTGGTTTCTTCGATTGGGGAATATGTCATATTCTCCAATTCAATCAGAACCTTGAAAAACTTTTTGGACGACAATGGAAATGACAGCATGTGGGGCAAATCCGTTTTTCAAAAGAAATACCTTGAAAACATCCCCAAAACGGCTGTTTTTAGTCAGCTTATTGATGTTGCCAAATTTTACAACCTGATGTTGCCCACACTTACTCCAAATTGGCAGTCGGTTTTTCAGAAATATGCACAGGAGATTCAGGCTTTTCATATGATCTCTTTGATCATTACCGCTGAAAACGACAGGGTGAATGCGCAGGTTTCATTTGATTACCAATTGGATCCGATTCGTAAAACAACGGACATTTTACTAACCCGATCTAGGGAAGTATCCTTTAATCAGGTACTGGTATATGGGCCAAAGGTGTTGGAGAATTTTACCGACAAAAGCAAGGAATATTTGGTTCAGGATGAAGATATGACATTGCATTTGATTAACAGTGGTGGAGATAGGGTTTTTTCAAGGGATCTTTCGGGAGCGATCTTGGGCGGGGTGTTTCAGTTGGATTATTTCAAGAATGATAAGCTTCAGGTTGTCTTCGCAACCAGAGATGGAATATATGGTTTCGATCGGATTGGAGAGTCGTTGCCGGACTTCCCCATCGTTCTTCCCGAGGGACGGAAAGTTGCCCATTTCAATATGGTGGACTATGATAAATCCAGGGATTATCGTTTTTTCGTAGCAGACGAATCAGGGGATCTCTATATTTTCGACCAGCATGGGCAATTGTTGGAGGGGTGGAATCCCAGGAGGTCCACAGGGCGACTCGCAACTCCTCCTGCCCATCATAGAATCCCTGGTATGGGGGATTTTATGGTTTCTTTTCATGAGAATGGGAATCTGGAAATTATGAACAGAAGGGGGGAGTCCAGAATCGGGTCGGCAGTCCGCTTGGGTGAGTCGGTATCTACCGAGTATGGACTGACAGACAGAGGAGGGAGTGTTGCCCAGCTGGTCACCATCAATGATGCCGGTGAGCTAGTCAAAGTGAATTTCAGTGGGGAATTGACCTATAGAAACCAGTTGCTCCGGCCGGATAGGGAAACTAAATTCAATATAATACCCAACCAGAATGGAGATAACTTTTTAATTGTAATCCATGAATTTAACAAAATTAATGTTTTGTCACAGGATGAAGAAACTCTTTTTGATTGGAATATTATGTCGGAAGACCTGTGTTTTCAGTGGTTCTCGTTTGGCTACCAAAAGGATATTTTTGTGGTAATCGACCGGGTGCAGGAATTCGTATATTTATTTAATTTGAAGGGTGAATTGTTGAACTCTAAGCCATTGAATGGTAAGACTCCGATATCCGTTAGCTTTTCAGGAAGTAGAAATGAATTTTTGATCCATACCGTTTTCGAAAAGAGCTTAATGGAGTTTAAGCTTCCGATGTAACACTGGGAGGACCTATTTAATTTTGCTTACCTTTGTGCCGAATTTATCTGTCTCAAATTGGGGTTTGCCCATTTAATAAAAACACAGTAAATAAGAAATGAAGAATTGCATCTTGTTCCTGATGACGGCAGGTTTATTCCTGCTACATCCTTTTTTATCATCCGCCCAATTTTCAAATTCAACCCCTGACTTCCCCCCTGATTCTTCGGCATTCGATAATTTCTCTACTCCTCATAATACGACCTTAAGTTTCTTTCATAATTTGCAGGAAGGAAATTTCAAACCTGAAATTTCAGCAAAGGCCCTGGATGTAAGTAGAGTTGGTGATGCCAATGCCAATTCCTTAGCTGTAAAGCTAAAACAGATTTTTGATGGTAAGGGCGTTTACGTACGGGTAAATGAAATTCCCAATGAGAGAAATTATATCGACTCGCTGGCAAACAATGACCAAAGATATTTCTTTGACAAGACTATTTTGCCGACCATTTACCTTGAAAAAGTGGGCGATAAGTGGCTTTTCTCAGCATATACGGTTTCCCATATCAATGACCTTCACCAGGAGACATACCCTTTTGGCACTTCCAAGTTATTGAATTTCCTTCCTAAAATTGGAAATCAAATTTATTTTGGGTTACATCTGTGGCAGTTGGTTGGGCTGTTTTTTCTGCTCCTTATGGTATTTCTAAGTCATAAGATTTTCACAATCATTGTAGACCGCGGTATCCGGTATGTATTGGTAAGGTCAGGGTATGGCGGATTGGCGGAAAAGTTCCTTTTGCCAGTGGCGAGGGTGGTAAGTATATACTTGATCGTTGCTTTATTGGCCATATTTATCAGAGTACTTCAGCTTCCGATTTTTATCGTTTCTTGGGTCACCCTGTTGTTAAATGGGCTTAAGCCCTTCCTCGTGACCATCATCTTTTACAAATTGGTCGACATTCTTTCTTCCTATTTGGAGCGAATGGCTGAAAAAACAGCATCAACGTTAGATGATCAGTTGGTTCCGTTGGTTCGAAAAACACTTAAGACATTCGTTATCGTAATTGGTTCGCTTTTTGTTTTGAAGGATGGACTGCGGGTAGATATCGTCCCGTTTCTGACAGGACTTTCTATAGGAGGACTTGCGTTTGCCCTTGCGGCGCAGGATACCCTCAAAAACTTTTTTGGGTCTGTGATGATATTTATAGACAAACCCTTTCAGGTTGGTGATTGGATTACCAGCGGTGAGGTGGACGGGACGGTCGAAGAGGTTGGATTCAGATCCACCCGAATACGGACATTCAGGAATTCCCTTGTGTACATTCCCAATGGAAAGATTGCGGACGCTACTATCGACAACCACGGATTAAGGCAATACAGGAGATTTTATACTACCATTACCATCACCTATGATACCCCCCCAGAGTTGATAGAGGTTTTTGTGGAAGGATTGAAAGAATTGGTTCGCAATCACCCAAATACCAGAAAAGATTATTATAACGTCTATTTGAACAACCTTTCAGCTTACAGTTTGGATGTCATGTTTTACGTGTTTTTTGAAGTTCCCACTTGGCCGATAGAGCTAAAAACGAGGGAAGATTTAATTTTGGGAATCATACGGCTTGCCAATAATCTTGGAGTTCGTTTTGCCTTCCCAACCCAAACACTGCATATGGAAACCTTCCCGGAAAAAAAGGGGTTGATGCCTGTCTATGAAGAGGGTAAAGCCATCTACCAGCAGCGGTTGGAAAAGTTTATCCAGCAGGAATCCGGCAAATAAGGCGAGTTGGACAGCCCAAAATGAAAAAGAGCATCCGGATAGGGATGCTCTTTTTTTGAGGTCGAGAGCGGATTCGAACCGCTGTACGAGCTTTTGCAGAGCTCTGCCTAGCCACTCGGCCACTCGACCATTCTGTAAACGGAATGCAAATGTAGTCATTATTGAGTTTTATATCAATGGGCACCCTATATTTTTTAATTAAATAAATAGAGAACTCATTTTTTACAAAATCCATTTACGGAAAACCATAATAACGAAGGAATTGCAACCGCAGAGAAAATTAATTAACAGATAAAGTTTATTTATATTCTTTCTAAATAAATGATTATCAAAACTAAGTATACCTAATCATTTGATATACAATAAATTAACATATTAAATCCTGACATGCTCAATTACATGCTGTTCAAATTGGTAAGTTTGAAAAATAGAAGTTGGGTAGTACATTTGTGGGGAATTTCAATGTCGTGGAATAAAATTGAGAAAATTAAATAAAACTATGTCTATCAAACGCTCATTCTTAGGGGTGCCTATTCATTTAGGAACGTTGTTGCTGGCTTTTTTCCTCCTAGGAGGCATGGATGCCTATGCGGTAAACCCCGATGTATCGGATAGTGAAGATGCCATTCTGGCAGGGCAGGCCTTGTTCAATGCAAATTGCAAGACCTGTCACAAGTTGGACCAACGGTATACGGGTCCGGCACTACGTGGTGTTACTGAGCGTAGAGAATTAGATTGGGCTGTTAGATTTATTAGCAACTCCCAACTTGTAATTGAAAGTGGCGATGCTACAGCTGTAGCGCTCTACAGAGAGTACAATAACATCGTCATGCCTCCTATGGATTTCCTTAGCACGGATGAAATAATGAACCTGTTATCCTATATTGAATATGGGGACACCGCCGAAGCAGCAACCGAGGCTGCCGCCGCCGGTGAGGGTGCCGCCGCTGGTGGTGGAGGCGTTCCAAGCGAATACCTGACCATCATGCTGGTCGTGTTAGTGTTCGTTCTGTTGCTTATTTTGGTAGTATTGGGACTGATAGTGTCTGTACTTACCAAATACATGAATTCCAGTGACAAGTTGGATGACGACGATAAGGCATTTATCAACCAGAAAGGGAGTGTAAAAAAATTGTTGACCAGTGACGGTTTTATTGTCATCGTCACAACGATAGTACTTGCCCTAGTAGTAAAAACAGCGATTGACGGTATTTATGGTGTAGGCATTCAGCAAGGTTACGCACCGGCACAGCCCATTGCCTATTCCCATCAGCTGCATGCCGGCCAGTATGAGATTCAATGCCAATATTGCCATACCGGTGTGGAAATCGGCAAGTCCGCCAATATCCCATCAGCCAATATTTGTATGAATTGCCACATGCACATACAGAATGTAGGTGGACAGGAGGGGATTTCGCCAGAAATTGCGAAATTATATGATGCGTACGATAATAATAGGCCTATAGAATGGGTGCGGGTACATAATCTTCCTGATTTGGCTTATTTCAACCATTCCCAGCACGTAGTGGTGGGTGGCATAGAATGCCAGACCTGCCATGGTCCCATCGAAGAGATGGAGGTTGTATATCAGCATAGTGCTTTGACGATGGGTTGGTGTATAGACTGTCATCGTAACACAGAAATCGTCTCTCAGGGAAATGAGTATTACGACAAGTTGGTCCTTTTGCATGCCGACTCTAAAGATGCACTAAAAGTAAAGGACATTGGCGGGTTGGAATGTGCTAAATGTCATTATTAAAAAATAATCTTACGAAAATCTTTTCAATAAGAAATGAGAGATAATAAAAAGACGTACTGGAAAGGGTTAGAACAGTTGACCAACGATCCTGAATTCGTAAAACATGCGGATAAGGAATTCGCAGAAAATCTCCCGCTTCATAAGTCCAACGAGGACGGAAGTGCATCCAGAAGGGATTTCCTGAAAATGATGGGTTTCAGTTTGGCAGCCGCATCTTTGGCAGCTTGCGAAGCTCCTGTCAGAAAGGCTATTCCTTATGTTACCAAACCTGTGGATATTGATCCTTCTGTCCCTAATTATTATGCTTCAACCTTTGTTTCCGGTGGAGACTATGCATCGGTGGTTGTTAAAACCAGAGAGGGTAGACCAATCAAAATTGACGGAAACAGTCTCTCTCCAATTACCCAGGGAGGAACCAGTGCTATTGTAGAATCTTCTGTATTGTCCCTCTATGACAAGCAGCGAATTTCCGGCCCCCACATCAATGGTGAAAAGGTCACTTGGCCCAATTTCGACGCTGATCTGTCATCCAAATTAACTGCGGCCGGTGCCATCAAAGTCGTAGCAAACACCATCCTTTCTCCATCTACTGAAAAGGCTATAGCTGCCTTCGCAGAAGCCATGGGTAATGTTGAAGTGGTTACTTACGACCCGATATCAAATTATGGTATTACAAAAGCCAGTGAAACATATTATGGTGTAGGAGTATTACCTTCCTATTATTTTGACAAAGCTTCGGTTATCGTAAGCTTCGGTGCCGACTTCTTGGGTACTTGGATCTCTCCTATAGAATATTCCAAACAATATAGTAAAGGACGGAAAATCTCTAAGGAGAATTCCAACATGTCCCGCCATTTTCAATTTGAATCCAACCTGTCCCTTACAGGTGCCAATGCGGATTATAGAACTCCCATAAGGGCATCTCAAAGCGGATTGGCTGTATTGGCGTTATATAATTTATTGGCTAGAAAAGCCGGAGCGGCTACGGTAAACGCACCAGCCATTGAAATCAACCACCTGTCAAAGGCGGCGGATGAACTCTGGGCGAACCAAGGAAGTGCTTTAGTCGTATCCGGGTCAAATGATCCGAACGTACAGGTAGTAATCCACGCCATCAACGATTTGCTCCAAAGTGCCGGCAACACACTTTCGCTTGCTCAGGCGGCACATTTCCGAAAAGGAGACGATGCTAGAATGAACAAGTTAGTTGCCGATTTAAATGGAGGTAGCGTAGGAGCTGTGATTTTTTATAATTGCAATCCTGTTTATGATTTTGCAAGAGGTGCGGAATTGTCAGAGGCAATAGCCAAAGCAAGGGTTTCGGTATCCACCAGCGAGGCCATGAATGAGACAGCCGCAAAAGTTCAATACCTAGCTCCAGATCACCATTTCTTGGAGAGCTGGAATGATTTTAATCCCAAAGTAGGAGAATACAGTTTATCCCAGCCAACTATATCTCCGTTGTTTGATACACGTCAGGCCCAGGAAAGCATGCTTATGTGGGCTGGAGTTTCAACCCCTTACTATGACTTTTTACAAGCTAACTGGAGAGAAACGTTTTTCACCTCCGGTGAAGCAAGTGGTAACTTTCAACAGTTTTGGGATGAATGTCTGCACAACGGAGTATTTCACGTTTCCAATGAAGGACTCGGAGAACCTGCCCCTTTGGGAGACATTAGTTCTGCAGCCGCAGCTATTGGAAGCACCTACAGAGGTGATAATACGGGGACAGAACTCGTGGTGTACGCCAAAGTCGGAATTGGATCCGGTGCTCATGCCAACAACCCTTGGCTACAGGAAATGCCTGACCCGATCTCAAAAGCAACTTGGGACAATTACTTAACTGTTTCCCAAAAGTGGGCCAATGATAACGGCCTGAAGATGTTTGAAGGGGCTACCAAGGTGGCGAATTTGACTGTAAATGGGAAATCTATAGCAGTTCCGATCATGATACAGCCAGGTCAGGCAGAAGGTACAGTTGGCCTTGCATTGGGATATGGAAGGACTGATGCAGGTCGGGTAGCAAGTGGGTTAGGCGTCAATGCCTATGCCTTATTAGATAGTTCCAAAGGCTTCGTAAACTACGACGTTATAGAAGGAGTAACTGTGGAATTGACCGGCGACAGTTACAAGATAGCTCAGACACAAACCCACCATACCTACATGGACCGTAATTTTGTGGTTCAGGAGTCTACCTTGGGTGAATACAAAAAGGATGCGAGTGCCGGCAGGTACCATCCGGAAATATACAAAGATGGGGAGTTCTTCAAACCATCTAAAATCTCCCTTTGGTCAGGTCATAAATATAGCCAACATCATTGGGGTCTCGCCATTGATCTGAACTCCTGTACTGGTTGCGGAGCATGTACCGTAGCCTGCCAAGTTGAAAACAACGTAGCCGTAGTGGGCAAGCAGGAAGTTCTCAATAGAAGGGAAATGGCTTGGATACGGATTGACCGGTATTACAGTTCTCCAACAGGAGCAACTAGTAATAAGGAATTGGAGCAAGCGGCTGATAATCCTGAGGTAATATTTCAACCCATGATGTGCCAGCACTGCAACAACGCTCCTTGTGAGACGGTTTGTCCGGTAGTAGCGACTACACATAGTTCAGAGGGATTGAACCAAATGACATATAACCGTTGTATCGGAACCCGATATTGCGCAAACAACTGTCCGTATAAAGTACGTAGGTTCAACTGGTTTAAATACCACGACAACCAAGATTTTGCGGGATACAATGTGGCTCAGAACGACGATATGGGCAAAATGGTCTTGAACCCTGACGTTACAGTAAGATCCAGAGGCGTAATGGAGAAATGCTCCATGTGCGTTCAGCGTATTCAAGCTGGAAAGTTAACTGCCAAAAAAGAAAGAAGAAAAATCCAAGACGGGGAAATTAATGTGGCCTGCGCGGTTGCCTGTCCTTCCGAGGCATTGGTATTTGGTGACATGAATGATCCGGAGTCTAAGGTCTACCAGATGCTTAAAATCCAAGAAAATACAGATTCTGCTTTTAAGGAAGTAAATGAGGAAAGAGCCTTCCATGTGTTGGAAGAAATCAACGTCAGCCCCAATGTTTGGTATTTCACCAAAATTCGAAACAAGGATATAAACGAAGCTTAACATTTTTAAACAATAAAATATGCAGGTATCTTCATCCATTCGCGAGCCGCTGGTTACCGGTGGTAAGACATACAAGGACGTTACCAATGACGTGTCCCGACAAGTGGAAGGCAAACCGACACTTAGCTGGCTCTTGGCCCTTGGCGGTTCGTTGGTTGTACTTCTATTAGGGAGCTTAGCTCTTGTCGCCACCCTTTGGGAAGGCATCGGTATGTGGGGTCTAAACAAAACTGTAGGCTGGGCTTGGGATATTACCAATTTCGTATGGTGGGTTGGTATCGGTCACGCTGGTACGCTAATATCGGCTGTATTGTTGCTTTTCAGACAGAAATGGAGAACTTCCATCAACCGTGCTGCCGAAGCGATGACAATCTTCGCCGTTATTTGCGCTGCCTTGTTCCCGCTCATTCACATGGGCAGACCTTGGATCGGCGCTATTTGGGCGCTGCCCTTACCAAATACCTATGGTTCTCTTTGGGTTAACTTCAACTCACCGCTTCTATGGGACGTATTTGCGATCTCTACCTATTTCGCAGTTTCTTTGGTATTTTGGTATATTGGGCTTATCCCAGATTTTGCTACGATCCGAGACAGGGCAACAGGAATGAGAAAAACGATTTACGGAGCCTTGAGTTTTGGTTGGGACGGTGCAGCAAAGACATGGATGAGATACGAATCTGTATCGTTGATCTTGGCGGGTTTGGCAACTCCTTTGGTACTTTCGGTTCATACAATTGTATCCTTCGACTTTGCCACCTCAGTTATACCAGGATGGCACACAACTATTTTCCCTCCTTATTTCGTCGCAGGGGCTATTTTCTCCGGGTTTGCTATGGTGCTTACCTTGATGATTATCACCAGAAAGGTGTTCAAACTCGAAGACTACATTACCATCGGACACATTGAACTCATGAACATTGTGATAATCATCACAGGTTCGATAGTGGGTATTGCCTACATCACTGAGTTTTTTATCGCCTGGTATTCTGGTGTAGCTGCTGAGCAATATGCTTTCGTAAACAGGATGTTTGGACCATATTGGTGGGCATACTGGTCGATGATGACCTGTAATGTAATCTCCCCACAGTTGTTCTGGTTCAAGAAAATTAGGACTTCCATAGTAGCGACCTTTATATTGTCTATTGTTGTGAATATAGGAATGTGGTTTGAGCGATTTGTTATCATCGTGACTTCTCTCCATAGGGATTTCCTACCATCATCTTGGGTTATGTTTTATCCCACAATTACTGACGTTGGTGTTTATTTGTTTACGTTTGGGTTCTTCGGTACTTGTTTCTTGTTGTTTGCCAAATTCTTCCCTGTAATTAACATGGCTGAAGTAAAGGCAGTACTTAAATCTTCATCTGAAAAAGTAGTTAAATAATCATGGAAAGAGACAGTAATTTTATTTTAGGAATCTTTGACGATGAGGATGTATTGCTGAATGCCGTTAAGGATGTGAGAAAAAGCGGCATAAAAATACATGAGGTTTACTCCCCTTACCCTATACATGGTTTGGACGAAGTCCTCGGATATAAAAGAAGCAGATTACCCATTGCGGCCTTTTTGTTTGGCCTACTGGGTACTACGTTGGCACTTACCATGCAATTTTATATGAATAAATTTGACTGGCCAATGATTATTGGAGGTAAGGATTTTGCTTCAATTACCTTTGTGCCGGTTACTTTCGAACTGACAGTTTTGCTGGCGGCATTTGGCATGGTGGGAGTATTTATGGCAACGAGTAATCTGAAGCCATGGGGTCAGCCAAGGATCTTTGATCTCCGCAGTACGGATGACAAGCATGTCATGGCGATTGATATCGCCAACAATGCATCCTTGACTACTGAGGCAATTAGCGATGTGTTAAAAAGCTCTGGTGCTACGGAGATTAATCGTAAAAATTTTGAATAGGTAATTGAATAACATATGAAAGTTACAATATCCACATATTTAATGGCAATTGCTGGTGTTTCAGTAGGATTAGCATCCTGCAGTGCTTCCGGTGATTATCCGGGGACAGAATATGCTCCTCAAATGTACCATTCGGTCGCCTATGAACCACTTACCCAAATTAAAAATGAAGAAGAAGGCATGTGGCTTTCAAATCGGGAAGACGGTAGGGGTGAGTTTTTCAACAGTAACATCAATAATCCGAATGGCATGAACATGCGGGAACCTGTACCCAATACAGTTCCAAGAAGCAATAACGGAACACTTCCATATCGATTGCGGGTTGCCGATCTTGAAGGAGCTGCTTTGGTTGAAAACCCAATTGAATCCTCAGATGAAGTTCTTGCCCAAGGTGGTCAACTTTACATGCAATATTGTTCCGCATGCCACGGTCCTGCTGGAGAAGGAGACGGAAAGGTAGGAGAAGTAATAGGTGGAGTTGCAAACCTGAAGGGTGGTGCCTATTTGGAGCTTTCTGACGGACACGTTTTTCATGTCATTACTCATGGCAAAGGAAGAATGGGAGCTCATGGATCCCAGATTTCAATCGAGAAAAGGTGGAAAATTGTGCACTATGTTAAACAAGAAATCCAGAAATAAGAAATGGCACAAGGAACAAATTATAACTTAGATCAAAGATTTGATTTTACCGCCGGAATTAAGAAAACGGTGATTACTGTTGGAGTGGCTGGTGCTGTTCTTCTCTTGTTAGGGATTCTTCTCGGGATGTTTGGTGGACACGGTCATGAGGGAGATGCGGATCACCATGCCTTTCATTGGAGTCAGCGGCTTTTCGCCAATCTTTGGATCAATAATGTTTATTTTACAGGTATAGCCATTATTGGAGTTTTCTTTTTTGCAATTCAATATGCCGCTCAGGCTGGATGGTCAGCTCCTTTAGTTCGGTTGATGATCTCTTTTGGTCATTGGCTGCCGATTGCCGCGGTTTTGATGCTTGGAACATTCTTTATAGCCAATCACGACTTGTTTCACTGGACCCACAGCTATGTTTACGATAAGGGAACGGAAACGTATGACAGAATTATAGACGGAAAAGGGGCTTTCTTTTACTGGCCTTTGGAAAAAGGTACCTTTCCGGTTTTCTTTATCGTTAGGATGGTTCTCTTTTTTGGATTTTGGGTTTTCTTCTTTAATAAATTGAAAAATCTATCCCAACAGGAAGACTTACACGGTGGTAACAGCTATTGGTATGCGATGAGAAAATGGTCGGCCATTTTCTTGGTTTTCTTTGCCGTTTCATCTTCCATGAGTGCATGGGATTGGGTAATGTCTATTGATACACATTGGTTTTCCACCCTGTTTGGTTGGTATGTGTTTGCGTCGTGGTTTGTAGCCGGTTTATCCGCTATTACCCTTTTTATCCTTTTCCTAAAGGACAGGGGATATCTTGAAATGGTTAACCAAAACCACATTCACGATATGGGTAAATATGTCTTCGCATTCTCCATTTTCTGGACTTATATCTGGTTTTCGCAGTTTTTGTTGATCTATTACGCCAATATCCCTGAGGAGTCTGTTTATTTTATTGAGAGACTCTCCAGTGATGTGTATGGATCGTTCATTTATGTAAATATAGGCTTAAACTTTGTGTTGCCGTTCTTTGTTCTAATGACACGAGATTCGAAGAGACATGGTGTATTTCTAAAGCTTGTATGTGTCCTGATTCTATTTGGTCATTGGATAGATTTCTTCCTAATGATTCAACCCGGTACATTGGGACATAATGGAGGTATTGGATTAATGGAGATCGGTTTGTTGCTCGTCTATGCTTCGGCTTTTGTCCTGGTGGTTTTGACTAATCTTTCCAAAGGAAATTTGATAGCAAAAAATCACCCCATGTTAGAGGAAAGTCTTCATCATCACATTTAAATTTTATCCGAAAAATTAAATATTATGTACGGATTTCTAATTGCCATCGGTGTTGTTCTGTTACTGTCCGTTATTTGGATGGTGTACCGAATTCAAACGCTTATTTCTGTTGCCAAAGGTTCTGATAAAAAGATACAGACGACCTCTAATAAGGTTAATGCTGCACTGTTTGTGGTTTTTCTAGTAGGGACTTTTGTCCTAATGACTTGGTATTCTATCAAGGAATTCAGTAATTATCAATTACCAATAGCGTCTGAACATGGAGTAGTTACTGACAGGCTTTTCTGGATTACAATGGCGGTTACCGGGTTCATTTTCATTTTGACTCACATTCTGCTTTTCTGGTTTCCTTATAAATATCAGTACCGAACCGACAGAAGGGCTTCCTATTATCCCGATAATAACAAACTGGAGGTTATTTGGACTTTAGTGCCTGCCGTTGTACTTGCGCTGCTCGTTATCTCAGGATGGAGAGCTTGGACTGATATTACCGACCCTGCTCCTGAGGGAGCCCATGAAATCGAGTTGCTCGGGTATCAGTTTGCTTGGGACATCCGGTATCCTGGCAAAGATAATATTCTTGGTGATTTTGATTATCGGTTGATCAACGCGTCCAATTCGAGGGGTGTGGATTTCTCTGACCAAAATTCCCGTGATGATTTCCCTGCTCAAACGGTCGTGATACCTAAAGGAGAGCCTGTTCTATTCAAGATCCGTGCTAGGGACGTGCTACATTCCGTCTTTGCGCCTCATATGCGTCTTAAAATGGATGCAGTGCCCGGCATGCCTACCCGTTTTTGGTTCATTCCCACCAAAACTACCGCTGAAATGAGAGCAGAGCTAGGTGATGAGGAATTCGAATACGAGATAGCTTGTACAGAGGTCTGCGGTAGTGGGCACTTTTCCATGAGGAGAGTCATTACTGTGGTAGAACCTGAAGAATTTAGAAAGTGGATCAGTGAGCAAAAGTCTTTTGTAGAATCCAATCCAAGTTTAGTTTTGGATCTTCCAATAGAAGAAAAAAAATTAGCAGAGACTGCAAACCAATAAGGATATTAAAATTTAATCAATTAAAATATGTCGGTAGCTAACGTTTCAGCACATGATGTTTCAGCACATGATGATCATCATGACCACGAGCATAAAGATAACTTTATAACAAAGTATATCTTCACTCAGGACCATAAAATGATCGGTAAACAATTTCTTGTTACCGGTATGTTTTGGGCACTGATTGGTGGATTCTTGTCCATTTTGTTCAGATTACAATTGGGCTTTCCAGAAATGAATTTGGAATTTCTTAGACCTCTTTTGGGTGGTTGGATTACAGAGACCGGTCAGTTAGACCCCAATTTCTATTTGGCACTTGTAACTATGCACGGAACAATCATGGTGTTCTTTGTATTGACAGCCGGATTGAGCGGTACATTTTCCAATTTCTTGATCCCACTTCAGATTGGAGCCAGAGATATGGCTTCTGGTTTTATGAACATGTTATCCTACTGGTTTTTCTTTACCTCTGGAGTCATTATGTTCATCTCACTGTTCCTTGAACGTGGTCCAGCTAGTGGAGGCTGGGTTGTTTATCCGCCATTATCCGCTTTGGAACAGGCTATGCCCGGTTCAGGTTTGGGGATGACACTATGGTTGGTTTCCATGACCTTCTTTATTGCCTCCTCCCTTTTAGGTGGTATAAATTATATAACAACAGTTATTAATTTGAGGACTAAGGGCATGTCATTTGCCAGATTGCCCCTGACGATCTGGGCTTTTTTCCTGACTGCGGTTATCGGTCTGTTATCATTTCCGGTTCTATTCTCTGCTGCGTTGTTGTTGGTTTTTGACCGTAGTTTTGGTACCAGTTTCTATTTGTCTGATATCTATATTGGTGGGGAAGCCCTTCCAAACACCGGTGGTAGCGCAGTTTTATATCAGCACTTGTTTTGGTTCCTTGGTCACCCTGAAGTCTACATTGTACTCTTGCCTGCTTTGGGAATTACTTCCGAAATCATAGCAACGAACTCTAGAAAACCGATTTTCGGATATAAAGCCATGATTATTTCCATGCTTGGTATTACCATACTTTCTTTTGTTGTATGGGCACACCACATGTTTGTATCAGGACTGAATCCTTTCTTAGGTTCTATATTTATGTTCTTGACGTTGATTATTGCAGTTCCCTCAGCAGTTAAGGTATTTAATTACCTAACTACACTCTGGAGAGGAAATTTAAGATTTACTACGGCAATGATGTTTTCTATTGGTCTGGTCTCCTTCTTTATTTCTGGAGGACTTACGGGTATCTTCTTAGGAAACTCTGCCATTGATATACAGTTACATGACACCTATTTCGTGGTGGCTCACTTTCACCTGGTAATGGGATCGGCCTCCTTCTTCGGATTGATGGCGGGTGTTTATCATTGGTTCCCTAAAATGTTTGGAAGAATGATGGATGAGAAATTAGGGTCTCTACACTTTTGGTTGACTTTCGTAGGTGTGTACATGGTCTTTTTCCCCATGCACTACATCGGTATCGCTGGGTTTCCGAGACGATACTATAGCTGGTCGACGTTCTCCTTTACGGATATGTATACCGATTTGAATATGTTTGTATCGGTAGCGGCCATTATTACCTTTGCTGCTCAGTTTATCTTTCTGTTCAACTTCTTCTATAGCATGTTTAGGGGGCGGATCGCGTCGCTTAATCCATGGCAGTCCAATACATTGGAATGGACTACACCATTACATCCTAAACACGGTAACTGGCCGGGTGAGATACCTTCAGTCTATAGATGGCCGTATGATTATTCCAAGCCTGGTGCTAAGGAAGATTTCATTCCACAGACTGTTCCTCTTTCCGTTACTCCGGAATCAAACTTGCCTCATGAGGAGAAATTGGTGAAATTGGAGAAAGAGATTATAGCCGAGGAGGAGCAGGTTTTGGTTGCCAATGAATATAAAGGATCGTAAAAATATAGATAGCTTCCGTCGTATCAGCTTGATTACTACGGCAGCTATTTATTTTCTAATATTGGTTGGGGGGATAGTCAGAAGTACGGGCTCAGGTATGGGTTGTCCCGATTGGCCAAAATGTTTTGGGAGCTGGATTCCACCTACTAGCGTGGATCAGCTCCCAAATGATTATCTGGAGGTTTATGTACAGCAGCGCCTAGCCAAGAACGAACGGTTTGCGGATATGCTGGCTTCCATTGGATTCTCTGAACTAGGCCAGCAGATTTTGCAGGATGAAAGCGTTGCTCAAGAGGAGCCGTTCAATGCTACAAAAACCTGGATCGAATATATCAATAGACTTATTGGAGCAGTAATCGGGATTTTAGTTTTGATTACAGTTTACAGGGCTATCTTGATATGGAAATTAGACAGGAGATTCACTTATTTGAGTATTAGTGCGCTAGTTTTGGTCCTATTTCAGGGTTGGATAGGGTCCATTGTCGTCTCTACCAATCTCCTGCAATGGATGATTACCGTACATATGTTACTCGCCTTGGTGATAGTCTGTCTATTGTTGTACATTTATTTCTTAGCTTACCAATCGGACCGTCAATCCACAACAGGAGATACCCAAAACCAATCACTTGGCTATGTGATAGCAGTCTGCATGTTGTTAATGGTAATTCAAATTGTCTTGGGAACGCAGGTAAGGGAAGAAGTAGATGAAATGGCAAGAAAATTTTCACAGTCAAATCGTGATTCTTGGATTGAGGGGTTGGGAATCACCTTTCTTATCCACAGATCTTATTCTTTGTTAATTTTGGCCTTACACCTTGTGTTTGGGTATTTGGTATTCAAACAAATGAATAAATCTATGTTGATTTATCAATTGACATTTTGGTTGTTAGCAATAATAGTATTGGAGATTCTCTCAGGAGTAGGAATGGCTTATTTCGGGATTCCTGCTTTCCTACAGCCTTTACATTTGCTGTTTGGGACGCTGATTGTAGGCATACAGTTCTTTATATGGTTAGAAATCAGGCATAGTAAGTTTGCCTTAAAAAAAGTAGCTTCTTAATTCTATAGAAATGAGTAGTATAAATATTAGTGATAATGTATTTCAAGTGACTCTAGGCATCAGGTTAAAGGCCTATTATGATTTGCTGAAATTCAGGCTTTCTGCTTTGGTAACATTTTCTGCTGTTTTTGGATTTATCCTTGGTCATACATCACCCAGTTTTTCGTGGGCAGGTCTTGCCGGGTTGGTTTTTGGAGGATTTTTGATCAGTGGAGCTTCGGGAGCTGCCAACGAGATATTGGAGAGAGACTTGGACAAGTTGATGAGGCGGACCCAGGGAAGGCCGCTACCTATGAATGTCATTTCCTTGGTAGAAGCTCAATGGTTTACATTGATTACGGCACTGACAGGTATCGGAATGCTTTGGCTTTTCACAAATCCACTTACCACCTACCTAGGTATATTAAGCATGATTTTGTACGTGTTCGTATACACTCCACTGAAACGTGTAGGACCTATTGCAGTATTGGTGGGGGCTATACCTGGAGCCATGCCCCCTTTATTGGGTTGGGTGGCCGCCACCGGTGCAATCACCTATGAGGCCATGATTATTTTCGGAATACAGTTTGTTTGGCAATTTCCCCATTTTTGGGCGATAGCCTGGGTAAGTGACGATGATTATAAGCGGGCGGGTTTTAAACTATTGCCACTTGGAGGTAAAAAGGATCTCAATACAGCTATCCAAATTATGATTTATACGCTATTCTTGTTGCCCTTGGGTTTGCTGCCAACTTATTTTGGTTTGACGGGAATCAATTCGGGGATAGTAGCGACACTATGTGGGGTATTGTTCTTGGCTCAGACCTTTTCTCTTATGAAGGATTGTTCGAGAAAATCAGCATTACGGATCATGTTTGGTTCCTTCCTTTATCTACCTATCGTACAAATTGCTTATTTATTAGATAAAGTTCAATAATGGAAGAGAAATTAGCCTACATAGAAGGAGCTGAGCAACCGCTGGCAATGCATCCCAAAAAGTTTGCGTTGTGGTTGTTTATCGTTAGCGTCGTGATGATTTTCGCGTCGATGACTTCAGCTTATATTGTCCGTATGTCAGAGGGTAACTGGCTTGAGTTTGATTTGCCGGATATATTTTGGTATACGTCAATTGTGATTATCCTGAGTAGTATCTCCCTTCATTGGGCATACTTGTCCGCTAGGAAAGATTCATTGGATCAATTGCGCATTGCATTACTTGTTACTGCTATACTGGGAGTTTCTTTTCTGGTTGGTCAGTGGTACAGTTGGGTGGCGCTAGTAGATCAGGATGTGTATTTTGTGGGTAATCCAGCGGGGTCCTTTCTATACGTTTTTACCGGTTTGCATGCAATACATTTAATTAGTGGTGTGATTTTTCTAATTATTGTATTAATTTCGTCCCTAAGATTTAAGATCCATTCCCAAAACATGGCTCAAATGGAAATGTGTACTACGTATTGGCATTTTCTTGGAGGACTTTGGTTGTATCTGTTCATGTTTTTACTGTTGAATCATTAAATAATCTAATCATCAACTTATGTCATCGACTGCTATCGAATTCAATTCAAAAAGAGGGGTATGGGGAGGTGGAAACGAACCACTGAAAGCGAGCTATGGTAAGCTTATGATGTGGTTTTTCCTCCTGTCAGATATTTTTACTTTTGGGGCATTCCTAATAACTTATGGTGCCATCCGGATGAGTTACCCTGCTTATGAGGGGACCGCTGCGGAGTTTGTCAGTTCCAATGAATACTGGCCAATTCCCGAGATGATCTTTGATGCCATTCCTTTGTTGCATGGAGTACACTTGCCACTGGTATTTGTTGGATTGATGACTTTTATACTCATAATGAGCTCTGTTACCATGGTATTGGCTGTAGAAGCAGGTCATAGAAATGACCGGAGTGATGTGGTAAAATGGTTATTATGGACTTTACTGGGAGGGATTACTTTCCTAAGCTGTCAGGCTTGGGAATGGTCTCACTTTATCCATGGAACGGACGAAGGCACCATGTTGGAATATGTAAATTCCCTTAACCGTGTAGTTTCGGAGACCGTATTTGGAGCAAACCTTCTGGTAAATGAATACGGCCCTGCGGCCTTTGCGCAACTTTTCTTTGTTATCACCGGCTTTCACGGCTTCCACGTAACTATAGGTGTGGTATTGTTATTCTTGGCCTTTTACCAAGCGGCTGTGGGTATTTACGAGCAAAGAGGGCATTATGAAATGGTTGAAAAAATCGGATTGTATTGGCACTTTGTGGATTTGGTTTGGGTATTTGTATTTACCTTTTTCTATTTAATTTAAATAAAAATTTCTGCACTATGGCACATGATCATAATAACGGGTTGGAAGTAATTCCAAAAGATCCAGCGAAGATTAAAAAGATCTGGATGACTGCGCTAATATTATTGTTAATTACCGCTTTTGAATTTGTCCTGGCCTTTACGATGGATCGGGGAGTTTTATTGTATGCTTTGTTTATCATTCTTACGATTGTAAAAGCGTACTATATCATGATGGAATTTATGCATTTGGGGGAAGAAGCAAAACCATTGTTTTACTCCATTATAGTACCTATCATCTTCTTGATTTGGTTGGTAATTGCTCTTATGAAAGAAGGAGCTGAAATATTCCAAATGCGCTGGTAAAACCCGCTGGGTTTAAATGATCTAAAATAGGTTGAGGTGGAATCTTCAACCTATTTTTTTGTTTATAATGGTATATGAAATCGAGCAAGACGAAAACCTCGCACACTGGGATGATTATAATATATGCGAGATTCCATATGGCCGCTGAAGAAGAATTATAATCATATGAAAGAACTGAGGTTTTTACAATTTATGGTATTGGTTTGCATCTTGATGATACCAATATTGATCATTCTATTCCTGAAAAATTTCTCATCCAACACTTATTCCATCCCTATTTTGTATGAAAACGGAGTGGAGGATCCTTATCAGGAATGCGACCTTCCTTCAGGACAGCAACATGTCATTCCAGAGTTTAGGTTTTATGCCCAGGATAGTTCAGAAGTGGGAACGCAGCAAATGAAAGGCAAACTTACTATTGTTGATTTCTTCTTTACCAGTTGTCCAAGTATTTGTCCGGTGATGTCCGCAGAGATGGAGCGTGTGCAGGATGCATTCAGAGATGAGGAGATGGTGCAGATTTTCTCCATTAGCCTGGATCCTGACTTTGATACTCCTGCGGTTTTGGCGGAATATGCGGCTTTTCATGGGGCCAAAACGGATAAATGGTTTTTTCTCAATGGGCCCCGTGAACAAACCTACGAATTAGCCCGTTGTGGATTTATGCTGCCTGCTTTGGATGGGGGGAAAAGCCCTGATGATTTTGTACATAGTGACAAATTTGTGCTGGTAGATGAGGAGGGAAGAATTAGGGGATACTACAGTGGGACTAATAGAGAAGGAGTAGACGAGTTGATACTTGAAACAAAAATTTTACTTTATGGACAGCAATAAATTAGCCTATTCACCCAACGATAAACAGATGCTTCGTTGGATTTCGGTTATTTCAATTTTAATACCGATTGTTGTTGCGGTACTGTTATTTATGCCTTCGAAAATGGACCTGGGAACAGAATGGGTGTATTTTCTCCCACATCTCAATGCGGTCATTAATACCGCGGCAAGCATCGCATTGGTTCTTGGCGTTATTTTCATAAAGCGGGGAAACATCGGCTATCACCGCGCAGCAATGACTTCGGCTTTTGGTTTGGGCGCAGTATTTCTCGTTTCCTATGTTGTCTATCATGCAGCAGCGGAAAGCACTTCTTTTGGAGGAGAGGGTTGGATAAGATCAGTTTATTATTTTCTTTTGATATCCCATATTTTGTTGGCAGCGATAGCCCTTTTTCCGATATTATTGGCTTACTATTATGGATATACCAATCGGATAGAAAAGCACAGGGCCACTGTAAAGTATGCCTTTCCAATATGGCTCTACGTGACGGTCACCGGTGTGATAATTTACTTGATGGTCAGTCCCTATTATCAGCATTAAACTAAATTCACTTATTTGACGTTTATTTGATATGAATACTTTTGCCAAATCGATATTTATTTCTCTGGTTTTATTTGTTTTCCAACTTCAGTCGGTAATCGCTCAATGCGCCATGTGCCGGGCTAGTGTAGAATCAAATGTAAGTGATGGAGATACTTCTGTGGGAGCAGGGCTGAATATGGGGATTCTGTATTTATTTGTCGCACCATATCTCTTAATGATGGTAATTGGCTTTTTTTGGTATAGAAGTGCCAAAAGAAAAAAGGCGCTTTCACTATAATTCCTATCCGATAAAGATGAAGAGCAAAGTTTGGTGAAGGCTTTGCTTTTTTTATTTTTATATGCATGTTCAAAAAAAGAAAGTATATCATCCTATCAGCCATCCTTTTACTGGGGATATTTTTCTCGGTTACCTACCAATGGAAAAAAGATGATGGCACGGAAACTTTCAGAAAGGACCTTGAGCATAAGCTAGGAGGTATTTTGAAGGAATTCGATGAGGATTATATGGAAATCCTATTAAACAACAGACCGGATACGCAGGTCTCGTTCTCCACGTTGGATAGGGATACCAAACATCCTTATTACCTTTTTTCAAATGAGGGGGACTTGATGTTTTGGTCGGAAATTTCCATGATTCCCAGCCACGGAGACTTTCAGTTAAATAGGAAATTCCAACTGATAGAAAATGCCAAAGGTGTTTTTTTTGGCAAAATCCGAAAGCTGACCCGGAATCAACAGGAATTTTGGGTATTGCAGATTTACCCTTTGTCATATAAGGTAGCACTCCAGAACGACTACCTCCCTAGCGGTAGCAACCACTACCTTTTTGGAAATGACCGATATTCCCTTTCTAACCAAAAAGAACCGGGTTATGCGGATATTCACCATAACGGAGATTATCTTTTTTCGATCAATTACCGGGTGGGCTACGATTTGCCAGGAACAACAAGCAATCGCACATTGCTTGTGTTCTTTTTTTCTCTTTTGAGTCTTGTCATTATCCTAGGTGTGGATTTTGTCCAAACTATTTGGAGGAAGGGTAACCGTCCACTTGCCATTTCCTATGCAGCACTCATTCTGTTTAGTATTCGCGGACTGATGCTGAAGTTCAGTTTTCCCCAAGACTTCTTTGAGACAGGTTTATTTAATCCGGGAAACTATGCCTCGTCCCTGGTAAATCCCAGCTTAGGGGATTTACTCCTTAACGTCATCTGCATCGTAATTGTACTGGGACTCATATTGGCGTCCATAGGCAGCAGTAGGGTTTTGGTTCAGTTTAATCAGCATAGGAGAAAAATTCCCAGCGCACTTTTGCTTGTCGTTGTTTTGATACTATCCACCCTGCTAATGGTGATATTTTTTGAGTTGTTTCTTGACATCGTAAAAAACTCCCAATGGAACCTTAATATTCAATCCCTTCCCACTTTTACTTACTTTCACGCGATAAGTCTGATCATTGTGTTTTTAGGCGGAGCGGCCTACGTGGTGTTTTCCATTATTGGGCTCAACTTAGTTTTGAGCAAAAACTCCCTTACCAAGAAGAGAGCACTCAATATTCTTCTTTATTTATCTTTTCCCATTGCCATTGGATTATTTTACATGGACAGGGTAATAATGGTTGCCTATTTGTCCCATTTTGTTTTCATAGGGGCCATTATCACCTTTGATCTTTACGACAACATTTTCAAGTTGGACCTTAGCACGTTTATGATATTATTTTTCGGATGTTTTGTAGGGGCTACTATCACAGGTGCGGCTGCCTATCAACATGCAAGGCTGGAGTCGGTAAGTGAGAAGCAAAAGTTTGCCAACCAGGTGATGATTGAGGATGATTTGATGGGCGACTATATGATGGGTGAGGTGATGGACAATATACGGGGGGACAATTTTATTATAAATCGGTTATATGACCCCTCTATTTCAAAGGAACCAATTGGGCAAAAGATTAAAAAAATCTATCTGACTAATTATTTGGATCAGTTTAGTTCGGCTGTAATGGTATTTAACCGGTCTGGTGAAAGTCTTACTAGGAGGGAGCAAGACCACACGCTAGACGAGTATAGAAATCTGTATATGAAAAGCGACTATGCCACGACGGTGAGGAACCTCTACTACGTCAAAGGTGGGCTACTCGGTATGCCAAATAAATATGTCGCATTTATCAGTATCTACAAGGATTCCAACTTTTTGGGCACCATTGTTATAGAACTTACGCAGCAAAGAATACTGCCCAGCAGCGTGTTTCCAAAGTTGCTTTTTGATAAACAATATGTTCCTGAGATCAATGAATCCAATATTGATTACGCTGTATTTTCAGGAGATTATCTCCAATTCAGCACTGGAATATTTAACTACCGTAATCCGGATATGGAATCAGTGCTCTCCGACCCTGTTTTGCTAAGCAGAGGAGTAAATTTTGGTGGATATCACCATTACGGTGTTCAAAGTGATGAGGGTACTGTTTTGGTTTCATCACCATCCTATCCAATGTATTTTATATTAGCAGACGTGGCATTGTTCTTTGTTGCCTATCTAGTGTTGATGCTTTTATCCATTTTAGCTTACATGCTTTCTTTTGGACTGAAACATCTGAAGTTCAACTATACTACAAAACTACAGCTCTATCTGAATTTTGCTTTCTTTTTCCCCATGTTGGTGACCAGTGTAGTTGCGGTGGGTTTTCTGTCAAGATCCTACACAGAAGATCTTCATAGACAATACATGGATAAAGCTTCCATCATACGTGACAACTTGGCCAATTTCCTGGAAGTACAGCAAAATGGAGTTATCGATGAAAATGAAATAGAAGAACTTACCAATGAGATATACGGCCTAGCAGCTACCACACATGCGGACATCAATATCTATCTGCCAAATGGCAAATTAATTGCTACCAATCAGCCTAAGATTTTCGAAAAGAAAATTCTGACTAAATACTTAAACCCTAAGGCTTACGCTGCAATTATAGAAGCTGAAAACAACCGAATTTTGTTGGAGGAAAATGTGGGGGAATTGAATTATAAGTCGGTATATATGATATTGCGGGAAGGCAACAGACAGCAAATTCAGGGAATCATCGCCATCCCCTTTTTTGAATCCGAAGATGAACTCAACGACCTGATCGCAGATGTCATCAGCAACATTCTAATAATCTTCGTGGTTTTGTTTATTATTTTTCTGGTAATATCCTTCGTGCTGTCCAAAAGCCTTACCTACCCCTTCAGGCTGCTGACCCAGAAACTAAAAGTGACAAACTTGGAAAGTAATGAATATATGAATTGGCCGTCGAAGGATGAAATAGGCCTTTTAGTCAGTGAATACAATAACATGCTTGCCAAACTGGAGGCCAGTAAAAAAGTGTTGGCATCGAATGAAAAAGAATCAGCATGGAGAGAAATGGCCAAACAGGTGGCACATGAAATAAAAAACCCGCTGACCCCCATGAAGCTGACCCTTCAGCACCTTTTACGACTACAGTCCATCGGGGGGTTGGATGATCCCAAGATGCTGAAAAAGCCCATTGAAACGCTGATACACCAAGTGGATACGTTAAGTGACATCGCTACTTCTTTTTCTACTTTTGCAAAAATGCCCTTGCCTCAAAACGAAGAAATAAATTTCAGGGTGGTACTCGGGGAAGTACTTGAACTGTATAGAAACAGAGAAGATGTGGTATTCACCTTTAAGGACGAAGCTTCCGAAAGCCTGGAGATATTTATTATGGGTGATCCCAAACTTTTTGGACGGGTAATCTCCAACTTAATCATTAATGGCATCCAGGCAGTAGACCAATTCAAAGTGGCGGAAATTACCGTAACGCTGACGACTTCAAACGGTTCCCTGATTTTGGAGATCAGGGATAACGGCAAAGGAATACCAGATGACCACAAAGAAAAGATATTTATCCCAAATTTCAGTACCAAATCTGAGGGGTCAGGCTTGGGGTTAGCTATCGCTAAACGCGGTGTTGAGACCGCAGGAGGCAATATATGGTTTGAAACCCAAGATGGGATAGGGACCTCGTTTTTTCTTAGTTTTCCCCTATTGAAATAGTGTTGGGATTTGTGCGACAAATTTTATTACTTTAGCCCGTTGTTAGAGAACAGGTTATGAGTGCGGTACGATTTTTTTTTTATGTTTTTCTGCTCCTAATGGGATGGGGAAGTTATTCCCACGCACAGGAGGCTTCCTGCAAATGGATTCCTTTTCCTCCAGTGGGCCAATCCCAAGCCCTAGATTCTTTATCAGTTTTGGAATCCTCGATTCGGGTTACAAATTCACGAGGTGACAGCCTGAAGTATACCTATGACCTAAATAGTGGGGCGATCACCTTTCTCGAAGAGCCCCCGTCCAGTTTAGATTCGGTGATGGTTTGTTATCAGGCCTTTCCCTTTGCACTCCATCAACAGTTTAGCAAACGTACTCTGCTGGAAGAATATGATTCCATGGCGTTTTTCAGGGATAACCGTGTCCCAGCCAGCGCAATGTTTGATTTTAGAGAGGAAGTTTTTTCCTCTGATAAGTTAAATCAATCCGGTAACCTAACTCGGGGGATATCATTTGGAAATAGCCAAAATGTATTCGTGAATTCATCCTTAAACTTACAAATGGATGGGGAATTGACAGATAATCTTCAAATCAGAGCGAGTATCACCGATCAGCATGTGCCGTTCCAACCGGAGGGCAATACCCAACAAATCCAAGACTTCGACAATGTACTGATCGAATTGTATAACGATAACATTAACCTAGCTGGCGGGGATGTTGTACTTCAGCAGCGTACCTCTGAATTTTTGCGCTATTACAAAAATGTGCAGGGACTCCAGTTTACGTCTGATTATAAAATCAATGATACTTGGAAGGCATCTTCACAAGCCAGCTTGTCCATTGCCAAAGGGAAATTTGCCTCTATCCCGCTGGAGATTTTGGAAGGCGTGCTAGGTCCATACCGCATTCGTGGCCCCGCGAACGAACGTTTTGTCATAGTTATGGCCAATTCGGAAAAGGTTTTTCTCGATGGGAAACAGCTAAACCGGGGCTTTAACAATGATTATATAATAGACTATAACCAAGGTGAAATTACCTTTACGCCAAATGTAATCCTGACACAGTATAGCAGGGTCAGGATAGATTTCGAATATGCCGAACGGAACTTTTCCCGCTCCATCCTGACAGCCAACCATATTCAGGAGTCCGATAAAGTCAGTTTTTACCTAAATTACTACAGGGAAAAAGACGACAGAAACCGCCCCTTATTCTTTGAGTTGTCCGATGCGGACAAACGCCTTCTGGCTTCTGTCGGTGACGAGACAGACAGGGCGGCTATCCCAAGGATCGACAGTATTGCTTTCGACCCAAATCGAATTTTATACCGTAAGGTAATTACATTCAATGATTTAGGGGAGGAAAATCTGTATTATGAATATTCCACAGATTCTGATCAGGCATTTTTCGCTATCAGCTTCACGGAGACCGGACAGAGTACAGGAAATTATCAGAGAAAACAGCAACTTGCCAACGGCGTTGTTTATGAATATATAGCACCCATAAATGGCAGACCTCAGGGAAATTTCTCCATTCATTCCCCATTGCCAGCTCCCAACTCCAAACAGATGATGACCGCAGGGACACGGATTAAGTTAAGCCGTCATGAACAGGCATATTCGGAGGTCGCCGTTTCCAATCTGGATCAGAATTTGTTTTCGGCAATAGACAACGAGGACAATAAAGGATATGCCATCAAATCAGGAATCGGATCGGAAGGAAGAAAATTCAAAGGAATGGAAGGATACTTGCTAAAGAGCAATCTTGAGTTGGAGTACAATTCTGCCAGCTTTTCCTTTATTGATCGGTTAAGGTATATTGAGTTTGACAGGGATTGGGGCCTAAACCCCTTAGACCTTCAGACTCCCCAACCTGAAAGACTCGGCCAATTTTCGGTCGAGTTTGCAAAAAGTAGGGATGAGTTTTTCGGCTATAGGATGAATGTGAGAAATAGGGGAGGGATGCTTAATGGGATTCAACAAACTGCCCAATTCCACCAAAAACTGGGAAAACGCATTATGCTCCGCAATGATTGGTTTTCGCTAAACAGTCAGGTAACTTCAATGGAGAACCGTTGGACTCGATATAGCGGAGAAATCAACTACCAATCCAAATGGCTGGTTCCTGGCTATAAAATCCAATTGGACAGGAATGAAGTTCGGGCCGCGGAGACAGATTCCATCGTAAGAACGGCCATGAATTTTTTAGAACACCAGGTTTTTATCAGGTCAAATGATACCTTGGATTATTCGTTTTTTGCAACAGCGACCTGGCGGGAAGATCAATTTCCGGTAGGAGGCCACCTGATCCCGGATACGAAAGCGTTTACCAACCAATATGGATTTCAGCGTAGAATGGGTGCCCATGATCTGAAGAGTACCTTTACTTATCGAAAACTTATGCACGTAGCCCGTGAATTACCAGAAGAGACCACTGTAATGGGTAAACTCGACTATCAGGGCTCCCTTGCCAACGGTGCTATTCGTAATGAATTGGGCTACGCCCTTGGAAATGGGAGAGAGTTGCGCAGGGAATTTGTATTCCTTCCGGTTCCCACCGGGGAAGGCACCCATACCTGGCGGGATGACAATGGGGATGGAGTACAACAATTGAACGAGTTTTACCTGGCTATAAATCCGGAGGAGAAAAATTACATCAAGTTATTTGTACCTACTGATGATTATATCCAAGCATACACGACGATATTCAATTACAGATTCACAGCCAAGTTTCCGGACAGTTGGCGGGATGAAAATGGGTTAAAATCGTTTTTGGCCAAGTTTTCCAACAATACCAACTGGAATGTGGAGAAAAAAATCAGCAGTACTGACTTCTTGAGCCGCATCAGTCCTTTTACAGGCAGCATTGACAACAAAGATTTGATTTCCACACGGCAAAGCTTTAGGTCCTCCTTTTTCTTCAACCGTTCTTCTCCAAAGTTTGGAGCGGACTTTTCACTGTTTAACAGTCAACATAAGCAGCTACTGTCAGGAGGTTTTGAAGACGTGATCCATCAGGACAACCGAATAAACACCCGATTCAATATGACCAAGCAGGCGAATATTCAAGTATTGGCGAGTCACGGAATCCGGCAGGCCGCTTCGGATTTTTTGGATAATAGAAACTACGAAGTCAGACAGCAAAGCATAGGCCCCGAGTTGGCTATTCAGCCTTCCACCTTTTTTAGATCATCCGTTCAGTACAGTTACACCCAAAAGAAAAATTTGTCAAACCTGGAAATGGAGGAAAAAGCACTGCTGCATCAGTTGGCTTTAAATGTCCGTTTTGCCAGAGCTATCAAAACCACCTTGAATACTCAAGTGAAATACACCTACATCGACTACAATGGTCTACCCAATACTCCAGTTGGATATGAGATGTTGCAGGCTCTTACTGCGGGAAATAATGTCATCTGGAACATTAATTGGCTTCAAAAAATCGGGGAGGGGCTACAGCTAACCATGATTTACGAAGGCAGAAACTCCCAAGGGCTAACCCGGATAGTGCATACAGGAAGGATGCAGGTATCTGCGCTGTTCTAATATAGAATTAACGCGGAATTCTTGTAACTTTGCAGGTGTTAAATTAGTTGTTATACTAATAATTGAAACACAAATAAATGTCAAAGAGTATATTAGTAACCGGCGGGACCAAAGGAATAGGGAAAGCAATCATTTTGAAATTTGCCCAACATGGGTTTGACATTTATACCTGTGCCAGGAATCAGCAGGATCTGGATAACTTAAAAACTGAGCTGAATCAAAAATTTCCTGAGGTCAACGCCTTTGTCAAAGGAGCGGATCTTTCAGTGAAGGAACAGACTAAAGCCTTTGCGGAAGAAGTGAAAAAGCACTGCATACCGGATATCTTAATAAATAACACGGGAATTTTCATTCCGGGAGCAATCCACAGTGAACCGGAAGAAAATTTTGAACTTACCATGCAGACCAATTTGTTTTCTGCTTACTACCTGACCCGTGCATTTACCGGTGAATTCATTTCCAGAAGAAATGGACATATTTTCTCTATTGGCTCGATAGCGGGACTCACTGCTTATCCCAACGGAGGTAGCTACGCAATTTCCAAATGGGCTATGTTGGGATTTACGAAATGCCTTAGGCAGGAGCTCTTGCCCCACGGCGTTCGGGTAACCTCTGTTTTGCCCGGTGCTACGCTTACTGCCAGTTGGGAGGGAGTAGATTTACCGGCTGAGCGATTTATCAAGGCTTCTGATGTAGCCGAAACAGTTTGGTCAGTTTATAACCTTTCTGCCCAGTCTGTAGTTGAAGAAATAGTAATCCGACCTCAATTAGGTGATATATAAACATGGAATCCAAGACACTGATAGAAAAGATCAATTACTGCAATAGCCTGACGGCATATTCTAGAAGGAAGACCATTCCAGTACAGATAGGTGATGTAGTTGTAGGTGGGGATAATCCCATCGTGGTGCAATCCATGACTACCGTGGACACGATGGATACCCAAGGTTCTATCGAGCAAAGTATCCGAATGATTGAAAGCGGATGCCAGTTAGTAAGGATCACAGCTCCAAGTATCAAGGAGGCGGAAAATCTGAGACACATCAAAGACGGACTTGTAAAAAGGGGTTACAATACGCCCCTTGTGGCTGATATACACTTTACTCCAAATGCAGCAGAAGTTGCCGCGGGTATTGTTGAGAAAGTACGGATCAATCCAGGCAATTATGCCGATAAGAAGAAATTTGAAGTATTTGACTATTCAGATAAAACCTATCAAGCTGAATTGGATCG
>DATHWC010000393.1:0-4317 GCA_035460985.1 Lunatimonas sp. | reverse complement strand
CTCCGTGATATTCAAAATCCCCGTGGATTGTCGTTCTTTCTCCAGCTCCAAATGCGTCTATCACCAAGCTGACATAGCCATTTTTCGCCATCGAATGCCCCAACGATTGTACACTCTCTGCAATTTTACCTTCACTCCAATGGCCGTGCATGCTTACTACCGCCGGAAATGGTCCCTGTCCTTCCGGAATATACAGGTTTGCTGTGGCATAAACACCCGGTAGGGTCTGGAAATAAATGTTCTTTACCGTATATCCATCCATAGTCTTGGAACCTGTTTCCCTCATATTCAACGGTAAATTGGAATATGTTTTCAACCCGCTGTGGAGAATAATCTCATTCCTGATTTCTTCTCTTTTTTCATTCCAGTCCTCCAAGTTGTCGGGAAGGAGATGCGTGGCAAACTTTATCATTGCCTGATTTTTCAAGGAGGTGCCTAGCAGATCTGATTGTTGGTCTGCGAGGACATTCGGGAGGGAGTCCTGAGAATGATGGGTGCCAAGAGGTATATTCACGTTTAAAATATTAGCCTGTGCCATGGGCAAGGCCAATAAAATACAGAATTTCAATAATAAAATATTTTTCATAATTCGATGAATCGGTTTTGTTAGTTCCTATTATAACCTTATTTCTGTATTGCCTCCATGGGTTAAAGTGACGTCCACCGGCTCGTTTTTCTGCCATGCTCCGCCTGTGAAATCGGGCACGTCGATTGAATTGGAACGGTTGGCAACGGACCACTCGCTAAGTGGGAAAATAGAACTCCATAGGGCTGCATCATAAACATCCTGGTCCAAAGGAAGACCGTTTCTCAGACAATCTATCAGTCGCCAGTCCATCAGAAAATCCATTCCCCCATGTCCTCCCACTTTTTTTGCCAGTTCCCCTATCCTGCGGACTATTTCGGGCTGGTATTTCTCTTCCAAATCCTTCATTTCCTCTTCTGACAACCAGGCTTCATGGCCGGTAGAGATCCTTCCGGGTAGGGGATACTTCATGGCTGCTCCTTTAGTGCCGCTAAGCAGGTGAATCCGGGAATATACCCTGGGTGATGACACATCGTGTTGCAGCATGATGGTTCGCCCTTTACTGGTCTTTATGGTGGTTACATTCATGTTGCCCCTGTAGGGCATATTAACAAACTGTTCGTAAAAACTGTCGTCCCGAGCAAGGGATTTGGCCATATCTCCCAACACAAAATCATTGCTCGATACAGAAACCAAAAATTCCATCTTATCCCCTCTGTTTATATTCATGGCCTGACAGATAGGCCCTAGTCCATGAGTGGGATAAAGATTGCCGTTTCTGCTGGCATTGTGTTTGAAACGCCACATGTTCCATTTTTCCTTATTGAAAATACCCGGAATAAAATCATGTATATAGGCACCTTCCCCGTGGATGATCTCCCCAAAGAACCCTTGTCTGGCCATATTTAGTGTCATCAACTCAAAAAAATCATAACAAGTATTCTCCAGCATCATACAATGCTGTCTTGTCCTTTCGGAAGTTTCTACCAAGTCCCAACATTCTTCTATGGTGATTGCCGCAGGAACTTCGACCGCGGCATGTTTACCATTTTCCATGGCATATAGGGCCATTGGCGTATGGAGCTCCCATGGCGTAGCTATATATACCAAATCTATATCCTCTCTTTCGCATAGTTTCTTCCATTCTTCAGGATTTCCTGAGTAAATCACTGGCTGATGTGGTGTATCTTTAATTCTTTCTCTGGCCTTCTCAGCCATTTCCGGCCGTAAGTCACATAAGGCCTTAATTTCCACACCTGCAATTTTACTCATTCGTACCACTGCGGCCGGTCCTCTGTTCCCCAATCCAATGAATCCTATCCTTACTTTTTCCAACTTAGGAGCCGCAAAACCAGACATATTAAATTGCTGACGGTGGTTTTTCCCCGCAAATTTTTGGGTGGCATCCAATTGCTCTTTTGAAACTCTTTCTGAAGCTAGTGATGCCACGGGCAACAATCCAGACCCCGCCAAGCCAAATCCGGTCAGGCCTGATATTCGGAGAAATTTTCTACGGTTTTTTTTCATCTTTTGGGTTATTTTGTTAGCACATTTACCAATGGATAATACATCAAAATATGGCTACCACTAGCTAGTGGTAGCCACATTTGATAGATTCTTAATGCTTGACACTATCGATCTGCACCGTAACCCGGATTCTGTTCCAACATTCCGTTTTTGTTAATTTCTGTCTGCGGGATTGGCAGCAGGTAATTGGCCGGGTTATAGTTTCCTGTTTTGAAAAACGCAACCTCATATTGCTTGGTACCATCTGGTAATTTTCTTATGATCATTCTCGTCCTATCCTTATCGGCCTCTTCTTGAAGAATTTCCCATCTACGCACATCGAACCACCTATGTTCTTCAAAAACCAACTCAATTCTCCGCTCATTTATGATTCTTTTGAAAAGGTCTTCCCCACTTTCTGTGACATTGGGCATGTTAACACTGGGTCTATTTCTTACTAAATTTAGGTATTCCCGTGTAATATCCTCATTTCCGAGAAAATAGTTTGCTTCTGCGTAATTCAAAAGAATTTCAGCATATCGAACAAAGGTCCAGGGTGTCTGGGACATATTTTGTCCGCTTGGATTCACGATACGCTCATTGGCAAATTTCAACTGATAATACCCCGTCTGGGTAGCATTCCAAGCGGATACAGGGCCTTCGTTAGAATCCAAACCGCCCGGGTAAAAGGTTTCCACTTCTCTTCCCTGAAATAGTGCCCCATCATGCAATATAGAGGCATAAAATCTAGGATCTCGGTTTACATAGGGATTTTGCGGATTATATGTTGGATCATCGGCAGGCTTTACACCATTCATTGTCTCATAATCATCAACCAAATTTTGCAGCGGATGTACCTGTCCGAAACCATTATAGCCATTCGGATATAAACTTAATTCAACATAGACTGCTTCCGGACTGACGAATTGATTATAGGGCCTTTGCCAGATCATTTCAGAATTATAGATATTTTCTTCCAAAAACATAGTCTTGTAATCATCAAAGAGTGAATACCGTCCCATATCAATGATAGCCTTCGCCGCATCGGCAGCAGCCTGCCATTTTTGGGCATCTCCGCCTTGATTGTTGCGAGGACTAGCCAAATACAGTAGTGCCCTAGATTTTATGGCCATAGCTGCACCTTTTGTTATTCTGCCCTGATTAGCATTGTTATAGGTTTCAGGAAGCAAAGCTATGGCTTCATCCAATTCAGCGACTACAAAGTCCATCACTTCTTGGAACGTGTTTCGTGTCATCCTGAAATCATCTTCCAATGAAAATGTATTCGTGAATAAAGGGACACCACCAAATAAACTGGCCAGTTTGAAATAGGAGAAGGCCCGGATAGTTTTCATTTCGCCTATCATTCTATTCTTGGTTGCCTCCGGGATTTCTACCGCACGTTGCCTGTCAATATTTTCAAAGAAAATGTTGGCTCGGTTGATCGGCTGCCAAAAATTAATGTTTCTATTGTTTGCCCCGGTCCAATAATCCACCTCACGGAGGTCATCCGGATTGAGATCCCCTTCCCATACGCTCCATGCCCAAGCGTTACTCCGCGCATTGTTTTCATCCGTAACCACAGAAAGTCCATAGAGGCTATACCTCACCCCACTGGGAATGGTCCGATAGGCATTACCAATAAATGCTTCAATCAGTGCTTGATCCGCCCATACAGCCTCATCGGTGAATCGGTCCGCGGGAACGATGTCCAATACATCTTCATTACAGGACACCTGCAATGATGCGAATATAAAAAGAGCGGATACAATACCCAGTCTTTTAGTTTTCTTAAAGTATTTATATATGCTTTTCATATTATTGAATGTTAAATACTGAAATATTGATTAGAAAGAAAGGTCTATTCCCAAATTAAAAATCCTACTTTGGGGGTAAAAACTACCTCTCTCGTTGTCCCCTTCCGGGTCGAACCACTTGATCTCCGAAATGGTAAAGATATTATTGCCATTCAGATAGACCCTCGCCGAGGATAATTTCAACTTGTTAATTAACGGCTGAGGAATGCCATAGCCGAGCTGAATGGTCTTCAACCTTACAAAAGATGCATTTTGCAGCCAGAAGGTACTCTGAAGTCCACTAGGCTGTGTTCGGGTTTCCAAATCAGGCAAGATGGGATATTTAGAGTCCATGCTACCCGGGGTATACCTGTTTTCGATCAGCTCGGCCAATCCGTTTACGGCAATTCTGGCATTTTGGTGATAGTACTGCCAAGCGCGACCCTGTCCGGCAAAATTCACAAACAAGGATAAAGGGCCGTAATTTAG
>DATHWC010000392.1:0-4103 GCA_035460985.1 Lunatimonas sp. | reverse complement strand
GAAGTACCGCTGGGTAATTTCAGCTTGGATGCGGAATCAGTTGGAGATGCATCCTATAATTTTTTATTAGCACTTAAAGACGGAGGCATTGACTTTGACCTTGAGGGTGACTACACTGCCGCGGAGACAGGGGCAGAATTAAACTTAAACTTTGATTTAAATGAACTGAGAGCTGATGTTCTTCAAGGTCTGCTTTCCGAACAGCTTAGAGATGGGGAAGGAAGTATTTCAGGAAATGCTAAAGTCTCAGGCACTACGGCAGATCCCATTTATGAAGGAGAATTTTCTTTTAATGACTTTGCCATTACCATTAATGCCATCAATTCAAAATATTCAGTTGCTAATGAGATTGTCCGCCTAAATAATGAAGGTGTATATTTGGATGATTTCACGGTAAATGATCAGGAGGGGAATACCTTCGTCCTATCCGGATCTGTAGGGACAGAAGATCTTGCCAACCCATCCTTTGACCTTCGTCTCGTTGCCGATAACTTTAGGGTCCTAAATTCAACAAGAGAGGATAATGAACTGTTTTTTGGCAGAGGTATTATAGATGCGAATTTGGATATTAAGGGCGATTTGAATCTTCCTAAAGTGAATGCAAGGCTGAAGGTGAAAAGCGGAACAGAGCTTACCTTTATCATCCCGGAGACGCAGTTGGATATTGTCGAGCGGGATGGGGTGGTTTTGTTTGTAAACCGACAAGACCCGGACGATATTCTAACACGACGGGATATGGAAGTAGGCAATACAGGCTTAACCGGCTATCAATTGGCGGCCGTATTGGAGGTAGATCCAGATGCTTCATTTAACATAATTATAGACGAGAGATCAGGTGACAATCTTCTGGTTTCGGGAGAAGCCAATTTAACACTTAATTTTGATCCGAACGGCAGAATTACGCTTACAGGGTCGTATGAGTTAACCGGAGGACATTACGAGATGAGCTTATACAATCTCGTCAGTAGAAGGTTTGAAATTCAGGAAGGAAGTACCATCACTTGGGCGGGAGACCCCTTGGATGCTAGCCTAAATATGGTGGCACTTTACCGGGTTCGCACCTCGGCGGCAGAGTTGATGGCAGCGCAAACGTCCGGCATGGGCGCTGAAGCCAATGCGCAATATAATCAGGAACTTCCTTTCTTGGTTTACTTAAATATCGATGGGAATCTTACCCGGTTAGAACCCTCCTTCCGATTGGATATGCCCGAACAACAGCGAGGTGCGGCGGGAGGAAATGTGTATGGGCAGATTCAGATGTTGAACAATCAGGAGGGGGAGCTTAATCGTCAGGTATTTTCGTTGATGGTATTGAACCGGTTTTTCCCCGATAGAGGGGGAGATGGGGGTAGAGGTGGCACCGCTGGTTTGGCCCGTTCTAGTGTAAGTCAACTTCTATCAGGTCAACTTAATAGTCTATCTGATAATGTGCTGGGAAAAAGTGGAATTGATTTGGACTTTGATTTAGACACCTTCACAGACTACCAAACAGGTGCGCCTCAAGATAGGACCCAGTTAAACGTCAACGCAAGTTCACGATTTATGGATGATAGATTGATCGTACAGGTGGGAAGCCAAATTGATATCGAAGGGAGTTCCCAAACAATGGATAGAGGCAACGCGCTTTTGGGCAATGTCAGTATAGAATACCTCCTGACAGAAAATGGGAGATATAGATTAAGGGGCTTCAGAAAAAACCAGTTTGAAAGTTTTATAGACGGTCAATTGGTGATTACAGGAATATCTGTGATTTTTAACAGGGAGTTCAACAAATTTCCCGAACTGTGGCAGGGGATAGAGCGGCAAAGAAAATCTGTCCTAAACGCCATCAAAGAGGACGAAGAAGGCAACGATGAACCTGATGAGAGTGAGGAGGGCAATGATGATTAAATATTTTCATATCGATTTTCACACCATGAAGGTAAAGATTTTAAGGTTGTTATGTTTTTTAATAAGCTTTAGTGCCCTACATATGGGCTGTAATGTCAAAAAATACATCCCCGAAGACGAATTTTTATATACCGGTGCTGATTTAAAGGTGGATAGGCCCTCTGGCATACAAGATTGGAAATCAGTCGAAAGGGAATTGGAAAGCCTCTTTAGGCCTCAACCCAACACAAGAATCCTGGGCATGTACATTCCTCTTTGGGCTCATTTTAAGGGTAGCCAAGAGAAGCCCGGGTTTATTAATCGGTTTTTGAAAAATAAAATTGGAGAGGAACCCATCTATTTGAAAGATGTAAATGTGCCTCAGACTGAATCATTGCTGCTAAACCGATTGGAAAATAACGGATTCTTTTATTCCGAAGTCGATTCTGAAATAAATAGAGGTAATTATAAAGCAGGGGTGAAGTATGAGTTGGCATTAAAAAAACCCTATACATTGAAAGAGTATACCTACGATCATGACTCAAGTCAGATAGACAGGGAAATTCAAGAGTTGATAGAGGATACAGATATAAAAGTGGGTGACAGATTCCAACTTTCCAAATTAAGGGGAGAACGAGAGAGATTGGATTTGGAATTGAAAAATAAAGGATTTTACAACTTCAATCCTGATTTCCTGATTTTCGAATCTGATACCAACCAATACGAGGATAGAGGGATTGACCTGTATTTGCGCCCTAAAAGAGGAGCCCCCCCAGAAGGATTAAGGCCTTACGAAATTCGTAATATACGCGTATACCCCAATTACACCTTGGATAGTTTAGAAAGCTCCCGTGATACGACGATAATCAGAGGCATCGAGTTTATTCAAGATACACCTATAGCATTTAGACCCGATCGTTTGGAGGAATACATTCTATTGGATGAAGGTGAATTATATAATGCGGAAAGGTCCAGATTGACAAGTAACCGAATTTCAGGAATAGGGAATTATCGGTATGTAAATATCCGATATGATGAACTGGACAGTATTTCAGAGAATGGCCAAGGGTTTTTGGACGCCAATATTTACCTTTCCCCGCTTAATAAGCGTTCGGTAAGAGTGGAACTTCAAGGAGTTTCCAAATCGAACAATTTTGCGGGTCCTGCCCTGTTGCTTAGTTATAGAAACAGGAACTTGTTTCACGGGGGAGAAATTCTCAATATCACGGGTAAATTCGCTTACGAAACCCAGATTGCAAGTGGGGAAAGAGAAGGGTTGAGTTCTTTCGAGCTGGGCTTGAAAGGAGATTTGATTTTCCCCAGAGTGGTATTTCCAATCGACATCAAAGAGCGTTTCGCCTATTCAGTGCCGAAGACAAAAATCAGCCTGGGGACAGAGTACCAGGATAGACGGGGGCTATATCGGTTAAATTCCGTTTCCGGTTCCTATGGGTATTTCTGGAATGCCAATCGGTTTGTCTATCATGAGATAAACCCTATATCCCTGAATTTTGTCAACCTGTCCCGTACCAGCCCGGTTTTTGATGAGATCTTGGAAAATAACCCGTTTTTAAGGCTAAGTTTTGAGCAGCAGTTTATTGCTGGCGTTACCTATAGCTTTTCGTACAACAAGCTAATGGACACTTTCAGAACCCACAGCATCTTCTTCGGTGCCAATCTTGATTTTTCCGGTGCGGGAATAAACTTGCTAAACGAAATGGTTGGCTCGGATAATCCCAATCAGTTATTGGGTTTTAACTACGCACAGTATAATAAAGGAGATATTGATTTCAGGTATTACCTGCGTTTTACTGAAGAAAGTGTAATTGCCACCCGGTTGTTTGGGGGCGTTGGCCTTCCTTATGGAAATTCGGTTTCTCTGCCTTTTGTCAAACAGTTTTTTGCCGGTGGCCCGAACAGCGTTCGGGCATTTCGAATTAGATCTTTGGGGCCGGGATCCTATGCGCCGGAGAATGTAGGAGTGGGTGGATTTTTCGATCAAGCTGGAGATATCCGTCTGGAGGGCAATATCGAGTACCGATTCCCTATTGTTTCTTTTTTCAAGGGAGCTCTTTTTGCCGACGCAGGCAATGTCTGGTTGGTCAATGACAACCCATCCCTACCAGGTGGTAAGTTTTCCTCCAACTGGATGAAGGAACTTGGTGTAGGCGTAGGGTTGGGCTTACGAATAGATGTTGATTTTTTTGTATTGAGATTTGATTTAGCTACCCCTA
>DATHWC010000391.1:0-5489 GCA_035460985.1 Lunatimonas sp. | reverse complement strand
TATATCTTAGGGGAGACGGGAGGGACTTTTTGAGTATGATATCACCTCAAGAATGGGGAAAGAAGAAGCCTTATGAAGAATTTGTGGCAAAAATCCGTCTTCTGGCAGATCATACCTGGGAAATTATTCGTGAAGATAATTAGGAATTAACATCGTGCACCATATAAAAGTACAATCCCTCCTTAGGTCCTTAGATTTCTCTGAAATCCAATATGAACCTGATTTTTCATTGGAAGTAAGCGAAAGCTTATTTGACAAAAAATCAAAGGAATGGTTGCGGTCAAGTTATAATCAACTGGGTGGTAAGGACAAGGCAATACGTCTGTCCTCGCTACGGTTTGATTTTGCTATTGACAGACATTTGTTCTTATTTGATAATGCGGTTCATTTTAATCGGTATAGATCACTTACACTAAAAAATGAGATGTATCTGGTATTCACGTATCCTTGGGCAGTAGCCTACGAGCGTCTTTGCAGGCAACAAGAAAGGGCCTGCTTGCAGGCAGGTCTTCAAGATCGGATATGGAACGGTCCTCCCTTGGCATCAAAATGCTTTGGACCATCGGAGGAGTCCGGTGACCTTAGTGGAAACGGCTCGGCAGGATGGAAATTAAACGCATACAACGACATGCAGTATGACCTCATATCCCGTCTGCATGGCTTCAAATTGGTGCGTATTCCGGAGTATGAAACTATAATGACGGGGGGAAGCCTGAAAAAGATTGACCAACTGCTGTTAAACCCAAGTGAGTCCACAATGGGAATAATCGGCAAATGGCTTCAGCGAAAACTGGAGTCATAATGGAGACTCCACTCTTTTTTACCTAAACAATCCAAATATTTCTCCTTCTACCTTTTCCAAAATGCCGGAAAAATCCTCCCGGTTGTTTACAAAATCAATATTTGAAACATCGACAATAAGCAACTTACTATAGGTGTATGATGCAATCCATGCCTCATATTGTTTGTTGAGATTTTTCAGGTAATCAATACGGATACTGTTTTCATAATTCCGGCCCCGTTTCTCAATTTGCCCCACCAAGGTAGGGATATCGGCCCGGAGGTAGATCAGCAGGTCTGGTGCCTGAATAAAGGGAATCATGGAATCATAGAGTCCCCGATAATTGGCGTAGTCTCTTTGGGAAAGAATCCCGTTCTCAAACAAATTTTCAGCGAAAATATGGGCGTCCTCATAGATGGTCCGGTCTTGAATGGTGCTTTTTCCGCCTTGCATGATCCGGTTCATCTGCTGAAATCTACTATGAAGAAAGTACACCTGTAGGTGAAAAGCCCATTTCGGCATGTCGGCATAAAACTCTTCCAAATAGGGATTGTTTTCTACAGGCTCCAATTCCACCTCCCACTGATAGTGTTTGGCCAATAGCTGGGTCAGGGTGGTTTTTCCCGAGCCGATATTTCCGGCAATTGCGATATGCATAGGTTTAATTTTTAAATCTCGGGGAAACGACCGCTTCCTTACTGTCCTTGGAATAAGCGTAAAATCCTTCCCCTGTCTTTACACCCAAAAATCCGGCTTGTACCATATTGATTAATAAAGGAGATGGTGCGTATTTGGGATTCCCAAACCCTTCGTATAACACGTTTAGGATGGACAGGCATACGTCCAATCCAATAAAATCAGCCAATTGCAGGGGTCCCATGGGATGTGCCATGCCTAATTTCATTACAGCATCGATGCTCTTGACACTTGCCACCCCCTCCTGTAGGGAAATGATGGCCTCATTGATCATGGGCATTAAAATGCGGTTGGCCGCGAAACCGGGATAATCGTTTATCTCTACGGGATCCTTTCCGATTGATTTGCCCAATTCAATTACTTCATTTAGGACTTGAGTAGAGGTCCTATATCCGCTGATTACCTCGATAAGTGGCATTATGGGAACAGGGTTCATAAAATGCATGCCAATGACCTTCTCAGGCCTGGCAGTGACGGCTGCGATTTTGGTAATGGATATGGAGGACGTATTACTTGCCAAAATTGCGTCTGGGGGAGCATGGCTGTCCAATTCTTTGAACAATTCTTGCTTTATATCCCAATTTTCCGTCGCTGCCTCGATCACGATATCCGCACCCCTTACCCCCTCCGAAACCCGCAAATAGGTGTCAATTCTACCCAAAATTTCAAATTTTTCTTCTGGGGTAATAGTTTTCTTTTTGACTTGCCGATCCAGGTTTTTGCCTATTGTCAACATCCCGGAATCGAGTTTTTGCTGGGAAATATCCACCAATGAAACCTGATATCCGAACTGGGCAAACACATGGGCTATGCCGTTTCCCATGGTTCCTGAACCGATTACGCTAATATTTTTCATACAATTTCATGTGTTTATAATTGTTTTTTAAAGGTCACATGGAATCTCGCAATTACAATCATCCCTCCGTGCGTCGCCTGCGTCATGCTCGATTTCATCTGTTTATTTTTTGTTTTTTAATGGTCAGATGGAATCTCGCTATGATAATCATCCCACTGTGTGACGTTTTCGTCATGCTCGATTTCATGATATGAGATTGGACAAAGGTATGGGGAATAGTTTTTAATAAAATGAAAACCGACCTATTTTTGGAGTAGCACCCAAGGATTTTAATAAGCTTGTTTTTTTTACGACTTTCTTCAAAATTAAATTTTTGAATTAGGCTTTTGTTCAATACTACATACCACCAAAAGATCCCAACAAAAACTCAACGATTAATCCATTTCACTTAAATTAACTTCCAAATAATGTTTCCTTCAAAGTCAATTTTTCAATAGAACCACAGAGAACACGGAGGTAACACAGAGGACACAGAGGATTTTAAAAAAACTTTGTGCCTTCTTTGTGTTCTTCGTGGTCATTTTTAACCACATAGTTCACATAGCGTTTTTCGATATCCTTAGCGGCCTCTGCGCCTTCTTTGCGCCCTTTGCGGTAAAATTGAGAACGCATCATTATAGTTCATAGGTTTCAAATATTAAGGAAGTGACTAATTCTATTAAACTTTTTTCATTTTTTGGGATTAAATTTTTACGGTTTTATGGCAATGTTTAATATATTTAGAAATTCAACAAATAAACTTCTGAATTCTTACCATAATACAGGATAAATTTTTCAGTTGGTTGAAAATCGCCCTAACAATCAATCAATTAGCATAAGATGGTAAAAGATAGTACGAGCAGTGAAGAGCTAAAAAAGACATTAGGTCCCTTTATGCTTTGGGGACTAGGCGTGGGATATGTTATTTCGGGAAATTATTTCGGATGGAATCTCGGGTTGGCGGAAGGAGGGACTCTCGGTCTTGCCATTGCCGTATTTTTCATTATCCTCATGTACATCACTTTTACCTTTAGTTATACGGAGATGGCCTGTGCCATTCCCCGTGCTGGAGGAGCTTTTGCTTATGCGGAGCGGGGGCTGGGACGACACCTGGGGTTTCTTACTGGAATGGCCCAAAATATTGAATTTATTTTTGCTCCCCCGGCTATTGCTTCTGGCATAGGGGCTTATTTCAGCATTTTTTTTCCTGAATTAAATGTAATTTGGATTGGGATAGGTGCCTATTTAATCTTCACAGGTTTGAATATCTCCGGGTTGCAGATAGCCGCATCTTTTGAGCTTGTGATTACCATTATAGCGGTCGGTGGACTGATTCTTTTTGCTGGTGTTACGTTACCCGAGGTTGAACTTTCCAATTTGAAAACCAATGCACTTCCAAATGGATATATGGGAATCGTCGCCGCCATTCCTTTTGCCATATGGTTCTTCCTGGCTATAGAAGGAGTAGCCAACGTGGCGGAAGAAACTATCAATCCGCAGAAAAACATCCTGATTGGATTTGGAACAGCACTGCTTACACTAATCGTTTTGTGTGTCCTCACATTTGTTTCCGCCGCGGGAGTAGGTGGCTGGGAGGCCATCGTGTTCCCTGCTGGAAGTACGGAACCCTCTGATTCTCCCTTACCTTTAGCCATGGAAATGGCAGTGGGCAATGACCATATCTTTTATACATTGTTGACCTTTATCGCCTTGTTTGGTCTCGTTGCATCTTTTAACGGTATTATCCTAGCCGCTGGAAGATCTACATTTGAATTTGGCCGGGTTGGGTATGCTCCAAAGGCCTTTGGTAAAGTACATAAAAAATTTAAAACACCTGCCAATGCCTTGGTCTTTAATATGGGGATAGGAATTATAGCCTTGTTGACTGGGAAAACGGGGGAAATTATTACTATAGCCGTATTCGGAGCACTCTGTTTATATATCTTATCCATGATATCCTTCTTTTACCTGCGGAAAAAGGAACCTGAACTAGAGCGCCCGTTTAAGGTACCCGTTTATCCTTTGTTTCCGGCAACGGCACTGGTTATCGCCATTGTCTCTTTGGTTGCCATGGTTATTTACAATTTCCTACTTGCCTTGATCTTTTTTGGAATGCTTGTCGGGGCATATATCTTTTTCAGGTTATTTATATATTCTCACTTAGAAAAAGCTGATTCAAATGATTAAATCGAAAGATGATATAAGGGCATATTTACGTGACAATTCCTGTAGCAAGGTAAAGCTAGCAATAGTCGATATTGATGGGATACTTCGTGGAAAAATCGTATCTGCCGATAAATTTCGAACTATTTTGGATGGGGGAATGGGCTTTTGTGCGGTTGTCTTTGGATGGGATATGGAAGATAAGTCCTATGACAACGTGAACGTGACCGGTTGGCACAATGGCTATCCGGATTTTGACGCCATGGTAGACACCAGGACCTTCCGGCAAATTCCTTGGGAAGATGATATCCCGTTTTTTCTGGCAGATTTCAGCAATGAAAAAGGAGAAGGATTAGACGTATGTCCCCGCACCCTACTTAAGCGCATTGATAACCGGGCCTTAGAAATGGGGTTTAAACCACAATTCTCGGAGGAATTTGAGTGGTTTAATTTTGAGACAACACCAGATGGGTACTATGGACAGGACTTAAGTAAAACAAAACCGCTAACACCCGGCATGTTTGGATATTCGATTTTGAAGTCCTCACAGAAATCTGCGTTTTTTCACGAATTGTTTGATTATTGCCATCGGTTTGGAATCCCCTTGGAGGGACTTCACACTGAAACGGGTCCCGGAGTATATGAGGCAGCTATACAGTACGGAGATATTCTCACCGCCGCTGACCGAGCGGTGTTGTTTAAAAGCAGCGTAAAAGAAATTGCCTATAAACATGGAATAATGGCGACCTTTATGGCCAAGTGGTCGGAAAAGCTTCCCGGCAACGGCGGCCATGTCCATCAAAGCCTTTGGGATCTGGATTTGGAAAGCAACTTGTTTCATGACCAAAATGATCCCTTGCATATGAGTGCGCTGATGAAACAATATATAGCAGGACAGTTATATTGCCTCCCCCATATGCTACCTCTTGTAGCTCCCACCATAAACAGCTATAAGCGGCTAGTGGAAGGGGCATGGGCTCCAACTACCTTAACATGGGGCGTGGATAACAGAAC
>DATHWC010000390.1:0-8069 GCA_035460985.1 Lunatimonas sp. | reverse complement strand
GCCCGAAAGACATAGGCGGCCTCGCGCAGGGGTTCCACCTCTTCCCATCCCGAACAGAGAAGTTAAGCCCTGCAGCGCCGATGGTACTGGGGTTACACCCGGGAGAGTAGGTCGCCGCCTTACCCATCACAAGCCCCGAACTGACGTTCGGGGCTTTTTTGCGTTTATGGGTTTTGCATACTTTTTTAATTTTACTTAGAAAAAGCAACCATTAATCGTCGCCTTTTAACTTTTTCCTTTTTAATTCTCAGGTTAATTTTTTACGCACAAGGCATTAATTTTTCTTAAATTGATCCTTAAAGGCAAATAAACTGATGAATTGCAAAAAATAGCTGTCATTTGCTCAAAAATATTACCTAAGTTGTCTTAATTCTGTAAAAAATTATAAGAATAAAACACATTATTCTTATCTTGTATCGAATTTAATGAAAAACTTAATGCAAAATAATAGACGATCGTTTTTGAAGAAACTGGGTTTGGCCGGTGCTGCCTCCGCAGTTGTCCCAGAAGTGTTTGCCACGGATGATTTACCAGAGTTTTCTATTCTTACTCGGAAATCTGCTTTTCAAGCCAATGATGTTATCCGTATTGCCTTAATAGGAGCGGGTATAATGGGATCTCAAGACCTTAATACGGCTCTTCAACATGAAAATATTGAAGTTGTAGCTGTATGTGACCTGTTTCAGGGAAGACTTGAAACGGCCAAAGAAAAGTGGGGGAACCACCTTTACACAACTACAGATTATAAGGAGGTCCTAAAAAGGAAGGACATAGATGCTGTTATTATAGGTACTCCGGACCATTGGCACAAACAGATTAGCATTGATGCATTGAATGCAGGTAAGCATGTCTATTGTGAAAAACCTATGGTCCATTCGGTAAAGGAAGGCCATGAGGTAATTGATGCCTGGAAGAAATCAGGCAAAGTATTCATTATAGGCAGTCAGGGAATTTCCAGCCTTGGCAATGAAAAGGCAAAAGAATTGCTTGCAGCAGGCGCAATAGGAGATATTAACTATGCGGAAGGATTCTGGGCAAGGCATTCACCTGAGGGTGCTTGGCAGTACGCCATTCCCAAAAATGCTTCAGAACAAAATGTTGATTGGAAAAGATATATTTCAAATACGCAAAGCAGGCCTTATGATGCAATGAGATTTTTTAGATGGAGAAATTACCTAGATTATGGAACGGGTATGTCAGGCGATCTTTTTGTTCACCTTTTCACAAGTCTTCATTTTATTACCGACTCCTATGGACCTGATAAGATTTCCGCAATGGGAGGATTGAGGTATTGGAAAGATGGCCGGGAAGTACCTGATGTTTTGCTAGGAATGTTTCAGTATCCGGACAGCGAGCAACACCCCGGATTCAACCTTTCTTTGCGTTGTAATTTTGTAGATGGAACGAGTGGTTCTACATATTTGAAAGTGGTGGGGAGTAAGGGATCTATGGATGTAAAGTGGGACGAAGTTGTAGTGAAATCTAATTTGCAGACAGCAAGTGATGATCCATTTATGGAGCAGCAGGCCAAGTTGAACCAACCTTCAGATGACCGTAAGAGAATTTTACCGCCCAGAGAAATGATCTATAAGGTGGAGCAAGGATATAAAGGAGCCCACTATGATCATTTTGGGAAATTTTTCACCGCTATACGTGAAGGCGGTTCAGTCGTCGAAGACCCTGTCTTTGGCTTTCGGGCAGCTGCCCCTGCATTACTTTGCAATGACAGTTATTTCCAGGATAAATTTATAAGCTGGGATCCAGTGAAAATGAAACTTATTTAAACAACAACTATAAAATGATGAAATTGATAGAGAAACCGATGATTTTAGGATTGGCCATTGCCATCATGATGGGATGTGCTTCTTCTGACGAAGTAGAATTGTTCAATGGAAAAGACCTGACAGGTTGGACAGTGTACGGCACAGAAAAATGGTATGTGGAAGACGGCATTTTAGTTTCAGAAAGCGGTCCTGACGCGGAGTATGGATATCTGGGCACTACAGAAAACTATAAAGATTTTGAACTTACTGGTGAGTTTAAGCAGGACAGAGACGGAAATAGCGGTATATTCTTCCGTTCGAACTTTGAAGGAACTAAAGTGTCAGGTTGGCAGGTGGAAGTAGCTCCTCCCGGCAATGATACTGGAGGGATATACGAGTCTTATGGCAGAGGTTGGCTTGTAAAGCCTGATCCGGAAAAGGACAAAAACCTCAAATTTGGAGACTGGAATACAATCAAAGTCAAGGTACAGGGTGACCGAGTAATTACTTGGTTGAACGGGGTCGAAATGGTGGATTTTTCTGATGAAAAAATCGGCGAAGGTGAAGGCCAAATCGCACTGCAAATTCATAGCGGGGGAGGACTAAAGATCTCTTGGAAAAATTTAGTACTTAAGAAACTATAGTAAAATAGTGATAACAAGGCCTCCAATTGGAGGCCTTGTTATTTCAAGAGGTATTTTTGACCGGGTTAATCAAATCAGTATTAATCGGAACAGATTGATTTTGATCCGGGATTTTTTTTAAGGACATACTTGATTGGAGGCGATCATGGCGAATGTGGCGGTATTCAAGTGAATAGTGTGTACGTATTATGGATGAAATACAGGATACCTTAATCATTTTTTGTAATTTGCGCCTTCGTAAGTAAACCTATATGTCCAAATTTGATTCGATTAGACCCTTTTATGATAGTGAAGTGAATGACGCTTTGCGGGAGATTGTTGATCACCCTATGATGAAGGCGATCATGCACTTCACATTTCCGGAACTTCCGGAGGAAAAATGGGTGGAACAGTTACTCAGAACACATTCCATAAGGGATTTTCAGGTAAACTTTATCTATCACGCAGTTCTAAAAGTGTTGGAAAAAACGTCAGCAGGATTAACCACTTCGGGATTTGAAAAGATCGATAGAAACACAGCCTACCTTTATGTTTCTAATCACCGCGATATTATTCTAGATACTTCCCTTCTAAACGCCATGCTGTATGAGCATGGTGGGAAAATGACCACCTCAGCCATTGGGGATAACTTAGTCAAGAAACCTTTTCTTAGAAATTTAGCTAGGTTAACTCGTAATTTTATAGTTTTCAGGGGCTTAAGTTCCCGGGCTATGTTCGATAGCTCCAAACTAAACTCTGAGTATATCATGAACTCGATTTTCTATGAAAATCGTTCCGTGTGGATAGCCCAACGCGAAGGTAGAACCAAAGATGGAAATGACCGGACACAGAAGGGAGTTCTTAAGATGCTTTCCCTGGCTTGCGAAGATGGGGAAAACATGGCAAGTTTTTTCAAGCATTTGAAAATTGTACCCGTTTCCATCTCATACGAAAATGATCCTACCGACGTTTTGAAAATGCCTGAACTGTTGGCAAAGTCAAGGGCGGAAATATACGTCAAGGAGAAGAATGAGGATTTCAGAACACTGTTAAGTGGGATTATGGGACAAAAGAAGCGGATTCATATTGCTTTGGGCAATGTGTTAGAGCAAGAGATAGATCAAATTTTCAGTGGAGAGTCAAATCTTAACCGGCAAATGGGCCTTCTTTCGGAGGAAATCGATAAGGTAATAATTTCCAATTATCAACTGTGGCCGACCAATTATATCGCCCTTGATATGTTAAATAATTCGTCTGAAAACAGGAGTCATTATACGTCTGAAGAGAAGGAACAGTTTGAAAATCGACTCAGACAGGGAGTAGATATGGCTAATCCAGTTGCGGTTCAAAATTTCCTCTCCATGTATGCCAATCCTGTTATTAACCAACAGAAAGTGCTTATTTCTTGACAAATAGGGAATTCGCATCTTTCCGAAATCAGAATATATAGCCAATTAAAAACGAAGTTCATTTTGAAAAGAAAAGTAGTTAACGTCGGGGTTTTACAAGTAGCCTGTGATAAGGACCCACAGGTAAATATGGAAAAGACCGCAAAGGGAATCCGGGATTTGGCTCAGGCGGGCGCCCAAATCATCTGCTTGCAGGAATTGTTTCGTTCCCTTTATTTCTGTGATGTGGAAGATTATGATAATTTTAAGTTGGCAGAGTCCATACCGGGGCCATCTACGGATACTTTGGGAGGTTTGGCCAGAGAATTGGGAGTCGTGATAATCGCCTCACTATTTGAAAAGCGCGCAGAAGGTCTTTATCACAATACCACAGCCGTTCTTGATGCCGACGGGGAATATTTGGGGAAATATAGAAAAATGCATATTCCGGATGATCCGGGTTATTACGAGAAATTTTATTTCACTCCGGGTGATCTAGGCTACAAGGTCTTTAAAACCCGATTTGGGAATTTAGGTGTTTTGATTTGCTGGGATCAATGGTATCCCGAGGCAGCAAGGATAACTACTCTTAAAGGTGCTGATATACTGTTTTACCCGACTGCCATAGGTTGGCATAAGGATCAGGATATCGACACCAATGATGAACAATATCAGGCTTGGCAAACCATTCAGCGCTCGCATGCCGTAGCCAACGGCGTGCCTGTAGTTTCAGTAAACAGAGTGGGCAGCGAGTCAAACATGAAATTCTGGGGAGGTTCTTTTGTAACTAACGCATTTGGAAGAGTAGTTTATCAGGCCCCTCACGATGAGGAAATACTTCAGGTGGTAGAGATATCCTTGGAAGGGTCGGATAGATATAGAACTCATTGGCCATTTCTTCGTGATCGGAGAATTGATTCCTATGAACCACTTTTAAACAGATATTTGGATGAAGAATAAGGCGTCCGGAATGGCGGAAGCAAAAGGCATTGTCCCGGCAGATCTAGGCTATTATTTCCCGGCGGAATTTGCCGTTCACGAAGCTACATGGCTGAGTTGGCCCCACAAGGAAGCATCATGGCCGGGTAAACTATCTCTGATTTATCCCGCATACGCCCAATTTGTAGCTTACATTTCCCGAGGTGAAAAGGTGAATATTATGTTGACCGATGAGGTCATGATGAATTTTGCGTCGGAAGAATTGTCAAAGGCAGGTGTGATCATGGAGAATATCCGCTTTCATTTTTTCCCCACCAATGATGCTTGGTGCAGGGATCATGGGCCTGCATTTTTGATCAATCCAGATGCTGACGAGAAGAAGGTGGTTGTAAATTGGAAGTACAATGCCTGGGGGGACAAGTATCCACCTTACGATTTAGACAACTTGATACCTGGGAAAGTTGCGGATTACTTATGTATTCCCTGCTTTCATCCCGGAATCGTCATGGAAGGAGGCTCTGTTGACTTTAATGGGGAAGGAACGCTTCTTACTTCCACAGCCTGCCTGCTAAACCCAAACAGAAACCCCCATCTTAGCCAGGAGGAAATTGAAGCCTATTTGAGAGATTATTATGGTGTAAAGCAAATTCTTTGGTTGGGAGATGGCATCATTGGAGATGATACAGATGGCCATATTGATGACATCACAAGGTTTGTTTCCGCAGATACTGTTGTGACAGCCATTGAATCCAATAAAAATGATGAGAATCACCAGCCTCTAAAAGAAAATCTAAAGATGCTGGAAAGGTTTCGATTGCTAAATGGAAAGGCGATAAATGTCGTCGAACTGCCTATGCCGGCACCAGTCATATATGAAAATACCAGGCTTCCTGCTAGCTATGCCAATTTCTATATTGCCAATTCTACAGTAATTGTGCCTACATTCCGGGATAATAATGACGAAAAGGCCTTGCAAATAATTTCCGATTGTTTTCCTGAAAGAGAAGTGGTGGGAGTAGATTCCTTGGATATAATCTGGGGTTTGGGATCCTTTCATTGCCTTAGTCAGCAAGAACCAAAGGTTTAGTAGCATTCGATCCACGGATCGAATGCTACTGAATTTTAAACCAATTGTAAGAAGTCTAATAGTAAGGAAGACTTTACGTCAATCTAATTGAATTCCTTTGACACGTTTTTCTAAAGGAGAGGCTTGCTATTTATTTTCTTTTGCTGATTTTATTTCCAGTAATGTTTCGTTGTCTGGAGCATTTAAATCGGTGATCCGGGTTTTGGCCCAAGGAGCTATGTTTCGTGCTTCTGCCCTGCACCCTTTTACGCCACATTCTGAAAGAACTAGGCTTCATTTCTTTTCTCATGAGTTCAATAACATCTTTTTCTGTGACGAAAAACTGGCGCATAATTGCATCAAATGGTGTCCGATCCTCCCAGGCCATTTCTATTATTCGGTCTATATCTAACGAATCCATTGAAATTTCTTTTTTCATTCAATTAAAACCTATACACCTGCGAAAGGTTTATCATTTGTATGGAGCAGATAGATCTAGTGTGGTTTAAACGTGACCTTAAACTATCGGATCACTTGGCACGGATACTTGGATTTTGAGCCGGGGATACAACACTATCCTCAATTGCAGATGCAGGCTGCTGTGACTGGAATTAAAGCCATACTCTCCAAACATACCGTCCCCAATCGATGGCCTTAACGTAGAAATTATGGGATTTTTGATTATATTTTTGAACTTTTATTGCCCTTCCAAATTGGCATTGACACATTTCCTTCATGACTAATGCCTTCCTTTTTGAATACCTTTTTTACGGTTTTGAGCAGTATTTTCAGGTCTAACAATAAAGAGCGGTTTTCAACATACCATACGTCCAGCTCGAACCGCCGGTCCCATGAGATTGCATTACGGCCATTAACCTGCGCCCAGCCTGTAATGCCAGGTTTTATGGAAAGACGTTTACGTTGAAAATCATTGTAGAGGTTATTGTAATCAACCAATAGCGGTCTTGGCCCGATCAACGACATATCTCCTTTTAACACATTCAATAGACTGGGGATTTCATCCAAACTGGTGGACCTTATCCAACAGCCAAATTCGGTAATTCTCTGCTCATCAGAGAGTAATTTCCCATTACTACTTTTGCTATTGGTCATGCTTCGGAACTTTAATATTTTAAATGGTTTCCCCATTTTTCCGGGCCTTACTTGGGAGAATAATACGGGAGGTCCATGAAAAACCAGCGTAAGAAGGGCCACACCAATCCAAATCGGGAAAGTAACAACTAGGGCAATCAGACTTACAAAAAAGTCAACAATTCTTCTCAACATAAAATATTATTTTTTGAGGCAAAAGAAACCAAACACCCAGTAACTGTTTTATCTACCATAATCTCTCGCCAACGAACACAATTATATAACGTTTGCTGCGAATTCAATTCTCAATCCACCAAATTCTTCCAGAAAACTACATCTCAAATTATTTCTAATAAATTTTCCATATTCTCTTACATAAAGTACGTAGTAGAAAGCAGCACAGATTTAACTTAGTAAATATTTATGGTCTGAAACCATTTACTACATCTACCACAGATTTTATTTCATTCTCAGTCAGAGCAGAACTGATGGGGAGGCTGATGACCTCACAGCTTATTTTTTCAGTTTGTTTAAATTGTAATTGGTTATACATTTTATATGCCTTTTGCAAATAAGGAGGTTTGGGATAGTGAATAACCGTTTCTATCTGGTGTTTTGCGAGATATTCCTGGAACAGGTTCCGTTTACCGCACAGTATACAGAATAAATGCCAAACATGGGACAGGTTATCCGGTGGCTGTGGAAAATCCGCAAGCGTAATCTCCGGATTGGAGATTTGATTCAAATAATAACGGGCTATTTTTCGTCTGACATTGATTTCCTCGTCAAGATGCCTCAGCTTAATCGATAGAAATGCAGCTTGGATTTCATCCATTCTGCTGTTTATCCCCTGAAATTTATAGATGTATTTTTCAGTGCTTCCATAGTTGGCCAATTCCCTGATTATTTCTGCTAGCGCGGCATCGTCTGTGACAATGGCACCAGCATCTCCCAAGGCACCCAAAATTTTCCCGGGATAAAAACTGAATCCGGCGGCATCACCCAACGAACCGCTTTTTACACCTTGCCACTCTGCGCCAATTGCCTGGGCATTGTCTTCGATAAGCTTAATGGAATGGTTTTTCGCCAGAATGGGCAACTTGTTGTCCCAGCAAATTCTTCCATATAGGTGTACCAGTAAAATTCCTTTTGTGCGGGAGGTAATATGCTCTTCTAAACGCGACAAATCCAAATTCCA
>DATHWC010000389.1:0-3591 GCA_035460985.1 Lunatimonas sp. | reverse complement strand
ATTTGGAGAAATGGAGATTTCAAAAATGAAGCAAAAAATTCAGCAACGACTTAATATTTCGGAAGCGGATGTACCTTATTTTTTTTCCTCGGGAATTATTAGCAATCATGCGTATACTGCCAAAAAAAGCATATATGTTTTGACAAAAAAGGGAGAAGTGATCGATGTCGCCCTGGCGGCCGATTTACCCAATATCAAAGCCATGAGTAAAATTGTAAAAAAACACTACGCTTGTCGGGCTAAAAATTTAACTTTACATTAAATTAACTTTATAATACATGGAATTTACCATTAGCCAAATAGCCCAACTTTTAAATGGAGAGGTAGAAGGGGATGGTTTTCAAAAAGTAAGCAGATTGGACAAGATCCAGGAAGGCCAACCAGGCGGCATCAGTTTTTTATCCAATTTAAAATACGAGCCCTATTTATACCAAACAGCATCCACGGCGGTTATTGTTTCTGAAAATTTCACTCCCACGAAGGCTTTTTCAACAACATTAATCAGGGTCAAAGATGCCTATACCGGATTTACACAATTGCTGGAACTTGTGGAAAACTTCGGCAAACAATTATTACTTGGCACCGAAGACCCTTCATACATGGACGAAAGTAGTGCCATGGAAAAAGATGGATATCGGGGAGCTTTTTCCTATATTGGGAAAAACTGTATAATCGGTAAAAATGTAAAGATCTATCCGCACGTATATATTGGCGACGACGTGGTCCTCGGAGATAACTGCATCTTATATCCCGGAGTCAAAATCATGAGAAAATCCGTAATAGGGAATCATTGCGAATTCCATCCAGGAGCTGTTATTGGGGGCGATGGGTTTGGTTTTGCGCCGCAGGAAGATGGAACCTACAAAAACATTCCCCAGTTGGGTAATGTAATTATCGAAGATCATGTCAGTGTAGGCGCTAACAGCACAATTGACCGGGCTACCATGGGGAGTACGCGGATTGGGAGAGGTGTCAAAATAGACAATCAAGTGCAGATTGCACATAACGTGGTGATTGGTGAAAACACGGTGATAGCTTCCCAATCAGGCGTAGCTGGCTCAGCTATTATTGGGAAAAACTGTCTTTTCGGAGGCAAAACCGCTATTGTTGGACATATTACGATTGCCGACCACACTACGGTGGCAGGAAGTACGGGGATAATGAAATCAGTCGAAAAACCTGGTCAAACCATCCTGGGATACATTGGCATGGACATAAAAGATTTTCTAAAATCTTACGCAATATTTAAAAAATTACCCCAACTTCAAAACAAATTAAAAGATCTGGAAAAAAAACAATAAATTTGTACCGTTAAAAAGAAATTTAAGGTCTTGTAAAAATTATTAATGAAAGTAAAGCAACATACCATTGGAAAACAGGTAACGCTTTCGGGTGTAGGCCTACATACCGGTGTGGAAGCCACCATGACCTTCGTTCCTGCCAAACCTAACCATGGTTACAAATTTCAGCGCATGGATTTGGAGGGTTACCCGATAGTGGATGCGGATGTAGATAATGTGGTCGATGTATCCCGTGGCACAACGTTAGAACAAGGAGGCGCAAGAGTATTTACAGTAGAGCATGTATTGGCGGCCCTAGTGGGAATGGAGATTGATAATGTCTTGATTCAACTCAATGGGCCCGAGCCCCCGATCATGGACGGCAGCAGTATACAATTCATACAAATTTTGGAAGAAGCGGGGCTGGAAGAACAGAATGCGTTACGCCGCTTTTTTGAAATTCCAGAAAGCATTCATTACAGGGATACTGAGAGGGAGGTAGAAATGGCAGCCTTACCCTTGGATGACTTCCGGGTCACTGTTATGGTGGATTACAATTCCCCGGTGCTGGGAAGCCAGCATGCATCAATTACAGACATCAGTCATTTTAAAACAGAAATCGCGTCATGCCGTACCTTCTGCTTTTTGCATGAACTTGAAATGCTCTATAACCAAAACCTCATCAAAGGAGGAGATCTCAATAACGCTATTGTTGTAGTCGATAGGGCTGTAAAAGAGGAAGAGTTGGCACATTTGGCCAAAATGTTCAACAAGCCGAAAGTGGAAGTCCGAAAGGAAGGAATTTTGAACAACGTGGAACTACGCTACAAAAATGAACCTGCCCGCCATAAACTTTTGGACGTTATAGGTGATTTGGCATTGGTGGGAAGGCCATTAAAGGCACAGATTCTTGCCGCCCGACCCGGACACGCTGCAAATGTGGCATTTGCAAAAAAGATAAAGCGGATCATGGAAAAGGCAGGACCAATGCATATTCCCTATTACGATCCCAAGCTACCACCGGTTCTTGATATTAACCAAATAAGTAATATTTTACCTCACAGATATCCATTCCAACTATTGGATAAAATCATCTATCTGGATGATACCGTAGTAGCAGGCGTGAAGAATGTGACCATAAATGAGCCGTTCTTTTTAGGACACTTCCCAAATAATCCAGTGATGCCTGGGGTATTACAAGTAGAGGCAATGGCCCAAACAGGAGGTATTTTGGTGCTTAGCACTGTAGAAGACCCTGAAAATTATTGGACGTATTTCCTGAGCATTGAGAATTGCAAATTCAGGAAAATGGTACTCCCCGGAGATACTTTGATTTTTAAGTGTGAACTTTTAAATCCAATTAGAAGAGGTATTGCAAAAATGAAGGGTGAGGCCTTCGTAGGAAATACCCTCGTATGTGAAGCAGTGATGACTGCCAGTATAGTAAGAAAAGACGCATGATAAGTAAATTATCCCAAATACACCCCGAAGCAACCCTTGGAAATAATGTAACCATAGAATCCTTCACCACCATACATGAAAATGTGGAAATCGGTGATGATACATGGATCGGATCTAATGTCACCATATATCCAGGTGCAAGAATTGGTAAGGGGTGTAAGATTTTTCCCGGCGCTGTTATTTCCGCTATACCCCAGGACCTCAAATTCCAGGGAGAAGATTCAATTGTAGAAATTGGAGACTATACAACTATCAGGGAATGCGTTACGGTAAATCGGGGTACGGTCGATAAAAAAACGACCAAAATAGGGAATTCATGTCTGGTGATGGCGTACGTACACATCGCCCATGATTGTATTATCGGCAACCATGTCATCATTGCCAACACCGTACAGGTAGCAGGCCATGTGACGGTAGACGAATGGGCTTTCATAGGAGGAAGCAGTGCCATCCATCAATTTGTCAAAATCGGAATGCATAGTATGATTTCAGGCGGTTCTTTGGTGAGAAAAGATGTACCCCCTTATACCAAGGCGGCAAGGGAGCCCCTCAGCTATGCAGGGGTCAATTCGCTTGGTTTACGCAGAAGGGGCTTCTCAGGTGAAGTTATCAATCAGATTCAAGAAGTCTATCGCTACCTGTTCCTTCACAGCCTAAATAATAGCCGTGCCTTAGAAGAAATTGAAGTAAATCTCCCCGCCACTAGGGAGAGGGACGAAATCGTGAATTTTATCCGCTCCTCAGAACGCGGAGTCATGAAAGGATATATTCAATAAAAATGGTCCGGATACAGCTTTTGAATGCCGGCAAGCGCTTTCAGTACGAATGGATTTTTAGAAATCTCAATTTA
>DATHWC010000388.1:0-10573 GCA_035460985.1 Lunatimonas sp. | reverse complement strand
TTTCAGCCAATCGTTCCATCTATGGTCACTGTCATCTGTCCAACTAAGCGCAAATTTTATCCGCTGCCTAGCCGGAAGTTTAGCATTCTCTTCCAATAGTACTTTCAATTGGGTCTCCCACTGTTCGATTCCGGGCACTTTCACCCTCCCCGACCGTTGTGGATCTATGGGCCAGCCTTTTGGGTAAAATATGGATGATTGGGGGGCATAATCCAAGTGATAGTAATAATGCCTTCCAAAAAACCATTTATATACAAAGAAGTCAATTCCGTAGTCTTTCATATGCTGGATTTGCTTTCTCGCCACATCAGGGTCATCTCTTTTATAAAATCCCTTAAGACTGGCGTGCGGCTTTTTGTCCAGAAAGGGTCCTTCATAGGGATATTGCCGGTTGAAAATCCTGCCATTATTTCCCCAACTTGAGGGTTCTTTCAAAAAGGCACAGTCTCCCCTTCCCTGTAGGCAGGACCAAAAGCTGTCCACATCCACTCCGGGATCTGTAGAGGTGTTCCAAGAGGGCATGAAAAATACACCTGTTTGAGTGCGCTGTTTCGTGTCCGTGGATATTCTTTGATCGGCGTCAACAGGAGTAACTGTGGAATTGGACTTCTTTTGTGGGATTAATGAGGCTACACCTACTTCAGACTCCTTGTTCGTGTTGGCTGGCGGTCGGGTACACGCATACAGGATGATTCCCAAGACGATGATCACTCCAAAAAATAAAGATCCTTTATTCATGTGCTTACCAATTCTCACGAAGGATCAAAAAATCAACGTCTATTACCGTGACCTCCATACGTCTTTGAGCGATAGGCCATTGATCTGCATGACAATTCTAGCAGGATTGGAAATTAACACCAAGCGAACATCTTGACCGTCAAATTGCTCCGATTCTATGGGTACGCCCTGTTTGCCTTTCACTTCATACGAAATTATGCCTCTCGCATCAGGCATCAGAGGAAAATACTGATTGGCCAAGTAGGCGGACGGCAAAAGTACGTCGTTATCGGAGTTCAACTTAGCGTAGATTTTTTCCAATTCGCTCTCCAAAACTTCCCCGTAATTTTCGTTGAAATCGTCTTCCAAATCATGGAGCTCCTCTTCGATTTCATCATACTCATGGTCGGCATACGAATATTTTGTCAGTCTTATCCGCAGTTCTATGATGACTGTCAAGTCTTTATCTAATTGATTTAAATCCATATTTGGTAAAAGCTGTTAAATTATAACATGAAGTTACGGGTTATACGAAGAGATTCCAAAAACCATCTTTATATTTTATACCTTTAGCTGATGCGGGAGCGGGTTTTATTGGGGACATCCTAATAAATGAGGTCAATAATAACCAATTTGTATGTATATCTTAAAAGCCAATAGAGAATTGGGTTTAGCTGTTAATTAAAGCCTTTGATACTGCCTAAATTCCAAAATACTTTTCTGAAACCAGATGATCTATATCATAATAAACCTAACAGGTTTCAGACTTTTAAATGATACAATTATCTGATTATCAATAAAAAACGGAAGGTTTTGGGGTTTGAGGGATTGAGTTAATCCTGATTTTGGTGAGTTCTTTGGGAAAAAAAATGATATTTTTACTTTCAGATATGGGGAAAAGGTAATTATTCCCTATTTTTCAGCATAGATAACCTAAAGATTTTAAACAAACTTTTTATAACCAATGACAGACGCTTCAATTATCAACAAAGCCAACTCCTGGCTGAACAGCAACATCGATCTTTCAACCAAAACGGAAATAGAGGCCCTTTTGGCATCTGAAGACCCAACCGAACTTATTGACTCCTTTTATAGGGATCTTGAATTTGGAACGGGGGGACTGCGTGGATTAATGGGTGTGGGCTCCAACAGAATGAATGTATATACCGTCGGAATGGCAACCCAAGGCTTGGCTAACTACCTGCTTCAATCCTTTCCGGGCCAGAAAATCCAACTGGCTATTACCCATGATAGCCGAATCAACAATACGCTATTCGCCGAAACCACAGCCAATGTATTAACCGCAAATGGAATACATGTCAAGTATTTCCGTGAAATGCGCCCTACTCCTATGTTGTCTTTTGCCATCAGACACTATGGATGCCAAAGCGGGGTAATGGTGACGGCCTCCCACAACCCCAAAGAGTACAACGGATATAAAGTGTACTGGGAAGACGGGGGGCAGGTTGTTCCTCCACACGATAAAAACATCATTGCCGAAGTGTTAAAAATCAAATCCATAGATGATGTAAATTGGAGCAAAAACGATAATTTGATCGAGTATATTGAGGAGGATTTTGATTTGATTTACTTAAATGAAGTCAAAAAACTATCCATGTCACCGGAATCAATATTTGTTCAGAAAGACATGACGATTGTCTTCTCACCCATACATGGGGCCTCTGGCAAGATGGTGCCAGCAGCGTTGCGGATTTTTGGTTTTGAGAACATTCACGTCGTGAAGGAGCAAATCGAACCGGACGGGAATTTTCCCACTGTGATATACCCTAATCCAGAAGAGGCGGAGGCATTGGAAATGTCAGTAAATCTGGCCAAAGAAATAAATGCAGAACTGGTCTTGGCCTGTGATCCGGACGGTGATCGATATGCCGCTGTCATTCCCAACGAAAACCGGGAATATGAACTGCTCAACGGAAATCAGACTGGTGCTCTAATCGTTTATTACTTGCTGAGTAAAATGAGGGAACATGGACGGTTGACAGGTGATCAATTTACCGTAAACACCATCGTCACAACAGATTTGATCACGGAGATAAGCAAAGGCTTTGGGGTGAAAACCTTTTCTACTCTTACCGGATTTAAATATATCGCTGAAGTCATTCTTGCACAAGAAGGAAAAGCTCAATTCATTGCCGGAGGCGAGGAAAGTTATGGATTTCTAGTAGGTGATTTTGTCAGGGATAAAGATGGCGTATCCGCATGCGCGATTGTTGCTGAAATTGTAGCCTATTACAAAACCAAAGGCCTAAATATTATTGATGTACTGGCTGAAATTTACCTACAGTATGGATTCTACAAAGAGTCGTTGATCTCCATTACCAAAAAAGGTAAAGACGGTGCTGAGCAAATACAGCTACTAATGCACGGATTTCGTGCTAACAAACCTGAGGCAATAAATGGTATAAAGGTCGTTAAAATTGTTGATGTGCAGGAAAGCAAAGTCTATAATATGATAGACGGCTCTGAAGAGGCCCTAGAACTTGACAAGTCCAATGTGATTCAGTTTTATTTGGAAGACGGAAGCAAAATTTCGGCACGTCCGTCGGGCACTGAACCCAAAATCAAGTATTACATTTCTGTTAATGAAAAATTACCCAATAGGGACGCATATAGGGCTGTCGAGGCATCTTTGGATACCAAAATTGCGGCATTGAAAAAGTTTTTTGAATAAAAGGAAACCGCTTCACTTCCACCAAAATTGCCCCGGATTTCGCAATATTGCGGAAATTCGGGGCTCTTTATCTAATTTGCCATAATCAGGCCTCTTTTTTTAATACGGTCAGGTTAATTGCAAAAACAGGAACCTTCAAATAGGTAACAAGGTTCTCAGTCACGGAGGGCAAAAAAAGCTGTTGTAAGTCGGATCTTCCATGGGTTACTACGGCAACCGCATCTGCCTTTGTTTTTTCAGTAAACTGTAAAATTCCTCTTTCTTCTTTATATGCACTGTAGTAGTGGATGGGGTATGCTTTATCGGCATACTTTTCCAGAAAAGCATTTCCCAATTCCTCCATTTGACTCTCTTCCAAAAAATTTGCAGGCGTATTGACATAAAGTAGGCTCAACTTAGCCTTAAAGGTATAAACGAAAGCCAATATCCTTCCAAAAGCTTTTCCAGAAGCTTCGCTGAAATCGGTGGCGAAAACCACTGTTTTCAACTGAACGCTAGCATTTTCATTCGGTTTTACCACCAGCACGGGAATTGGCGATTTTCGCAAAACGTGATAAGTGTTTGATCCAAGCATATGCTCTTTCCAACCATAAGAGCCGTGAGAGCCCATGACAATCATATCTGCTCCTTCCCTTGCGGCAAAAGGCAAAATCTGGTCTTTTCCTTGGCTAAAATGAAGGTGGGAATTGATCATCACACCAATTTCCTTGGCCTTTTTCACTCTGTCCGACAAATTTGACTTGGCTATGCGTATCGATTGTTGTATCTCAGGGTACAGGTTTTCTTGCGTCTTTTCAAGTTTTAGCCAATTGATAGGTGTGAGCAACACATGAAGTAAGTCGATTTCAAGCTTGTTTTTTTCTGCCATTTCAACAGCATAGTCTAAGGCAAGGTCAGCATGGGGGGAAAAATCTGTGGGAACAAGGAGCTTTTTCATGATGAGATAATTTACAGATACCTATTTCTATTTGACCCTAATATACGACAGTTAAGGTTAATAATTTCCAATACAAATCAATTAAAAAGATGAGTTAAATCAGTTTTCCGGCATTTAGATATTAGCTGAAAACACATGCTCGGCCTGGAAGGAAATTATATCACCGGCTTGATTAAAATTATGCACTCGTAAATTATCGAAATGTTTATACAACTCATTTTCGTGATTCTCCTCATTTTCACCTAACAGTAATGTATTGTCAATCTCATTAAAAAAGATTGATCAGCGGAGTCCGATGCACCGTAAAGACTCATAAATGAAATTTTTTGGAATGTCAAATCTCCTTTTATTAAAAACGGGTCATTAGGGCTTAAATTAAAACTATTGATTAATAAAACAGTGACAAACAGAAAGGAATTTTCGTAGCCATTAATTTAATTATAACTTCTATAATTAGACCCAATATTATAAAAAGGAGAATGCATCGTATGACTCTAGAAAAATATTAGTTCAGTAAAGTTAGCATCAACTCGAAAAGACAAAAAAATAGCCGCAAATTATGCGGCTATTTTTTTACTTTTAGTTATTATTCCGCAGTATATCCTGTATTTTGATCAGCTCCCGATAACCCAGTATTATTGTCAATTTCAACTTGGGGGATTGGTAGCAAATCGTTATGTGGCCTGAATACCGCAATTGGTTCTGCGGGAAGTAAGTCCTGCCTTCTCCATCTTCTGATATCCCGGTTCCTGATTTGCTCACCGGCAAACTCAACCCGACGCTCGTGCTGTATCGCTCTGCGCATTTCAGCTTGTGAACTTGTCGGATATTGCGCCGTGGGGTAAGGAGGCATATCTACATCTTCCCTTGCCCTCACCTGATTGATATATTGTAAAGCTGATGCTGGACCGGCGGTTTCATTCTCCACCTCAGCCATCATCAGCAAGATATCCGCATAGCGAATCACCCTGAAGTTAATTCCAGAACGGGTGTCCTCATTGGGCCTTTTATAAATCATCTGGTATTTTCTCCAGCTTGGCCGTTCTATGTTTCCTTGTACATCGCCAGCGGATAGGACACTTTGCCCATTATTATATGTGTCTCCTATTCTAAAAAACGAATAAACTCCTCGTGGATCGTCTTTTTGGGCACCTCCCGCAACGGTTTCAAATTCAGCAACTAGGCCATCACTAGGAATAACGTTCCGCCAGGCATTAGGACCATATTCCTGACCACGGAAAGTTACCTCCGCAATATCGCTCCCGTCTGCATTCCATCCACCGGCATCACCATATTCCTCGGTGAATTGGATTTCCCACACGGATTCAGAATTATTCTCATTTTCTTCCTCAAAATTATCCAGAAAACGATCTACCAAACTATACTGTCCAGAAGAAATTACCGCTTCCAAAAAGGGTTTTGCCGCAGGATAATTCCCTCTAAACAAGTGTGCTTTTGCGGCCAATGCTTGAGCTGCTCCCCTTGATGCCCTCCCTGTGTTTGCTCCAGTTAATTCACTTTTTAACGGAAGATTAGTTATAGCAGCCTGAAGATCACTGAAGATTGATTGATACACTTCCTCCTCGGAGGATCTGGGCAAACCATCCGGGGAGGTCGCACTTTCAGTCATTAAAGGTATTGGGCCCCATAAGCTTACCAATTCAAAATTGGCCAATGCACGAAGGAAATGTGCCTCACCAACTATTCGATTACGTAGATTGTCTGTAATCTCTTCTACGGCATTTGGGGCATTTTCCAGCACTAGGTTGGCACGGTGAACAATGCGAAACCAGCCTCTCCAGTTTGCGGTGACCAACGGATTCGATGCGTCGAACACATGATTAAGAACTTGCGCTCTGGCACCTTCCAACTGGGGTCCACCGGTGTCGCAGTCATCCGAAAGTAAATCCTGCAAGAAGAAATATTCCCTATTATACAAATTGTTTGCCTGTAAACCTGCATATACCGAGTTGACTGCTGCCTCCAATTGCGGCCCAGTTCGGTAAAAGGTTTCTATGCCCAACTGATTTGGATTGACAGGTTCCAGTATTTCTTCGTCACAAGAAACAAACCCGATCAACAAAAACAGAAAGGTTAATATTGATTTTGATTTCATACTATATATAAGTTTGAATGAATACTATGTTAAAAGGTAAGTTGGATCCCGGCCATGATGGTTCTCGCTGCCGGAAACTGACCATAATCGATGCCAGCACCCAGGGTATTGTTGATTCCTTCGCGGGCGGCAATCTCAGGATCATAGCCCGTGTAATTGGTAAATGTCAACAGGTTTTGGGAGGATAGATAAACTCTCAAATTCGAGATGTTCCCTCTACTGAAGGAATCCAACAACGGCGCAGGCACAGTATACCCAATTGATAAATTTTTCAACCTCAGGTAAGAACCATCTTCAATCCATCGTGAACTGGAGCGGGCATTACGGTTAGGATCACCAGATACCGCCCTGGGCACATCGGTATTGGGATTTTCGGGTGTCCAACGGTCTAATACAACGGTACTGGCATTAAACAATCTAGTCATCCCTTCGGTATGAAATCTCAATAAATTAAATATCTCATTCCCCTGTACCCCTTGCCAAAACATGGTGAAATCGAAATTCTTGTAATTCGCTGACAGATTCAGGCCATAGGTAAAATCAGGCAAATAATGTCCCAAATTGGTTCTGTCCGCGTCGGAAAGAAGTGTTGCTTCATCATCGAATTTTTTAAACCGAATGTCGCCTGGAGCTGCGTTAGGTTGCTGGCTGAAATCATCTCCTTGCTGGAACAGACCATCCATTTGCCAGCCGTAGAAATATGCAATAGGCTGACCTTCTTCTGTAAATGTCATTGCATCTCCTTGAAATTCAGGGCCAAAAATGGTATTTCCCGATCCCAGGGACGTCAATTGATTGGATATAAACCCGATATTTCCGTCAATCGAAAATTGAAAATCTCCGGTATATTTTCGGTAACCCGCTGTAAATTCCAATCCACGGTTGGAAACGTTGCCTACATTGGCTACCGGTGCGGTGTCATAGCCCAAAGACGGTGGAATTGGCACCCCCAGAATCATCCCTTCCGTAGTATTGTCAAACCATTCTGCTGACAAATTTATCCGGTCATTAAACAATCCTAAATCAAATCCAATGTTTTTCATAATGGTCGTTTCCCACTGCAGGTTCGCATTAGCTAGTGCGGATATGGTACTTGCACCTTCCAAAGAACCAGCAAAATTATAGAAGTGGTTACTATTTATTGTGCCTTGGTAGACATAATCACCAATTCGATCATTTCCCGTCTCCCCATAACTTGCCCGTAATTTCAAATCACTGACAGCGGGTAAAGACTCCATAAAGGCTTCCTGACTCAGTCTCCATCCCACAGATAAGGATGGAAAGGTTCCCCATTTATTGGCCGGTCCAAACCGCGATCCGCCATCCCTTCTTACCGAAGCACTGACCAAATATTTTTGTTCAAAATCGTAATTTACCCTTCCGATGTAAGAAATAAGTCCATACTCGGTTTTATTCCCAGAGGTTGTCTGGTTTTGAACTCCCTGTAATACCCTTACTTCGTTAGTCAGAAAGTTTTGACCATTACCAGTCAGTCCGGTAGACACAAATGTCTGTTGCTCCAATACGGCCAAAGCATCAAGCGTATGGCTGCCAAAAGTCTTACTATAAGACAGTTGATTACTAATCAACGGTGAGACGAATGTGGATCGGTTTTGGGAAATGGCCGCAAAAGGCTGGAAATTAAAATCCCCGGCATCAAACCTCGGTGTATATTGGTCCTGCGTCCCGATGCCTATATCCATTCCCACAAGAAACTTGTATTTTAACCCCTCATAAATATCTACATCCAAATAGGCCGTTCCCAACAATTTAAAATCCTGTTGACGATTGGTTCTTAATGCGGCATTCAATACAGGGTTTTCTGGGTCAGAACCGTCCACCCGATCCGGCGAACGAAATCCTCCTAATCTGTTCGGATCCCTAACAGGTATATATGGAACCTGCTTAACCATATGCTCAATTTGGCTTCTGCCACCGGTCAGTGGCTCGTTGGCCCGGTCAGAATACGCAAACGTCAACGTTTGCCCAATCTTTATTCGGTTGTTGATTTTAAAATCCGTATTTGTCCTGAATGAAACCCGCTCGAAGCCGGTTCCCCTCATTATACCCTCCTGCTTGAAATAACCAAAAGACACGTTATACAGAGCTGTCTCCGACCCTCCTGAAATAGCCACGTTATGGTCTTGGATAGGCGCGGTTTGGAACATTTCTCCCTGCCAATTGGTATTTACATTTTCAAATTCTCCCAAATTATCAAAGCGTTGGGGGGCTGGCTGGTCTCCATTGGCCAAGAGATCTCTGCCAAACGCGATATACTGATCCCTATCCAATAGATCCAGTTGTCTCCAAGCGGTCTGAGCTCCATAATAAGAGTCCACCGATACTCGTGGAGCACCTATTTTTCCTTTTTTGGTGGTGACAAGAATAACACCGTTTGCGGCTCTGGAACCGTAAATTGCCGCTGCAGATGCATCCTTCAATACTTCGATGGATTCGATATCCGCAGGGTTAATCTGGTTTAGTCCGCCGGCTGGTACACCGTCAATAACATAAAGTGGGTCATTATTGCCCACCGTTCCGATACCGCGCACCCGGACAATTGGATTGGTTCCCGGTGCACCTGCATTGGTTACACTTACACCTGCGGCACGTCCCTGTAGGGCGGAAGCAAGATTGGGAACCGGTAACGCCCTGATCTCATCCGAACTAATGGAAGAAATGGCACCGGTAACTTTTGCCCGTTCCTGCGTACCATATCCTACGACAACTACTTCGCTAAGGGCGGATAGTTCTTGGCTCAGAACCACGTCAATTGTTGACCTGCTGCCGACCCTGATCTCCTGTACTTCAAATCCGATAAAGGAGAAGCTCAAAACAGCGTCTGCTGATGGAACTTGCAGCGAATAGTTGCCATCCATATCGGTCGCTGTACCAATACTAGTACCTTTCACCAGGACATTAACACCCGGCAAGGTTTCCCCCCCGTCGGAGGAAGTGACTGTTCCGCTTACCTGAAAAGGTTGGGAACCTTGGGCCCTGGAGCTATGAGCTCCTAGCAGGGTCACCATCAAACATAAAAAAACCGTTCCTGTCCTAATAACGACAGACAAACGGTCCTTGTAGAATTTTTTAAGCATACATTTAGGTTTTATAGGTTTAACTTTTGACCGATGGATTGATCCAAAGAACCCGCCAAAACCACTTACTCCGCAATTATTTTGGGTTATTTGGAACCATTTCCATAGTTCAAACCCAATGTAAGGCAAAATTGTTAAATCGCAAATTATTTTTCGTTAAATTCAAGTCCCCGCTATGTCTTTTTAAATCATAGGGGTTGGGAAATAAAATTAAAATAACTCAAAATTGTATTTTTTTCTTCTGTAACACGTAAACTTCTAAAGCATTTTTCTCCCTTTTGAGAAAAAACTAAATCTAAGAACTGTTTTCCACTTTATTTTAGAGACATGTTTGGACGAATCATTCCTCCCATACAACCAATCAGTTAGACTTCATTCCTTTTGTATCACATGTCACAATAAATAATTCTATTTTTTTCTTACCTTTAACTAAACAAATCCAAGTACACCATGACATACTTCATAGCCAAAAATATCTCTGACCAATCCTTTGCTTCTGTACGCTCAAAAACAGAGGATGCCCTTAAAGCAGAAGGTTTTGGAATATTGACAGAAATAGACATTCAGGCCACCATGAAAAAGAAATTAGACAAGGTTTACAAACCTTACTTAATTCTTGGCGCATGCAACCCGACGTTTGCGGATAAAGTGTTACAGGCTGAACCAAATATTGGCGCCCTCCTGCCCTGCAACGTAACTATCCGAGAAACTGAAACCGGAGAAATCGAAGTGGCTATCATGGATCCTTCGGCCGCCATGGCTGCTGTGGACAATCCAGCAATTGAACCACTGGCAGGCGAAGTGAAGGAAAAACTCATTAGGGCCCTGGAGTCCATATAGTTCAGCACCTAACTCACTTCATGATAGAAGAGCCATCAGATGAAACGGATCTTTTTGAATAGGATTAAATCTTGGGCTAAAAAAAAACAACCCGTATAAATCCGTGCAATCCGCCACATCCGTGTTCCAATCGCTCCAAAGTAATATAGAACACGGATGATGCGGATGACTCG
>DATHWC010000387.1:0-27052 GCA_035460985.1 Lunatimonas sp. | reverse complement strand
TGAGAGGAAATCTTTGGCTTGATCTTACCAGTTTTCTGATCAAAATACAACCTTTCATTTGGAAGCAAAGTATCTAATTTCCCTTGGATGACAAGATCTTCCGGTAGCCCGGAAATAATCGGATGGCCGCAGGGCATCAGTAAGAGCTTATCTGCTGATTCCAATGCAATTTCTAGGTCATGGGTCACTACCAAAACTGCTTTTTTCGCCTGCCGCGCAATATGGCGCAAAAGAAACATGATTTCATGTCGGTTGACCAAATCGAGGTGGGCAGTTGGTTCATCCAAAAGCAGTATTTCTCCATCCTGAGCCAATGCCCTCGCAATCATGACTTTTTGCAATTGACCATCACTGAGCTCATGAGTCGGAAAATCACGGAGGTATCCCGTTTTGGTCGCCTTGATGGCTTCATCGATTTTGGACAAATCTTTTTCCCCCAGCTGCCCCATCCAGCCGGTGTGCGGAATTCTTCCCAGCGCAACCAAGTCCCCCGCCTTCAGATTACCTACCATTAAGCGGTCTGTCAAAACGACGGATAATTTTTTAGATAACTCTTCTTTTGAATAGTCAGCAACTTTTTTCCCGCAAATCCGCATTTCACCGGACAAAGGGGGTAATGTCCCCATAATGGTGCGCAAGAGAGTAGATTTTCCTACTCCGTTTGGTCCCAACAGGCAGGTCAGTTCGCCAGCTTGTATCTCAAAGTTGATCGCATTGGCCACCACATGGATTTCCTTTCCTTTCCGATAGCCGAGGCTAAGGTTGTTTCCGATAAGTGGGGTAGGCTTTTTCATATACGGTTAAAATTCCTTGCTGAAATTTCTTCTTAAAATCAACCAGATAACGACCGGAGCGCCGAAAAGGGAGGTAATGGCATTGATAGGCAAGGTTTGGGCCGATCCTGGAAGCTGACTGATAGTATCACAAATCAACATAACGATTGCACCTAAAATGGCCGATCCCGGAAAAAGTAACCTATGGTCACTTGTCTTCAGTACCATCCTAGCAATATGAGGCACAGCAATGCCGATAAAGGCTATTGGTCCACAAAAAGCAGTTGCGCAGCCTGTTAAAATTCCCGTACTGATAATCATGATCCAACGAAGGCGGGAAATATTTACACCCATACTTTGGGCATAATTTTCACCCAACAACATGGCATTGTATGACTTGGCCAAATAGATAGCTGGGGAAACACCTATCAAAATGGCAATCAAAAATACGCCTAATTGATTCCAACCAGTGCTTCCCAAGCTGCCCATAGACCACACGGTGAACAGTTTAAGCTGTTCGGCTTGGCTAAAAAAGGATATTACAGATATGATTGCCGCCGCCAAACTGCCGAACATAAGGCCAATGATCAAGAGGGTCATGCTGTCGCGAACCCTCCATGCGGCCAGGCTCATCATAAGTAAAACCGCCATAGAACCGGAGGCTGCGGCCAAGAACAGCAACCAGGCATTGCCGAACATTCCCGGAATCAGGGCACCAAAAGCCGTTCCTGCCATCAGCCAAATGGCTACACCCAAGCCTGCACCCGAACTGATGCCGAGTACAAAGGGTTCGGCCAGTGGATTCCTGAAATAGGTCTGCATTTGAAGACCACTTACGGTAAGGGCAATTCCTACAAGAATGGCTGTAAGGGATTTGGGTAATCGATATTCCAAAAAGATGATTTCCCAGGAAGGTTTACTGAATTCGGTGCCTAGGATCCTGCTTACTATTTCCGGAAATGGTATAGTGACAGAGCCCAGTCCCAGATTCAGAACCCAAATTAGCAGGCATCCTATCCCGGAAAGCAGGAAGAATAATGATGGAGTAAACTTATTTTTCATCCATATGCGTATAAAAATACAATTCATAATCCGGCACCAGGTCCGGATGGAGAATTTTTATAAGATCAAGCAGGACTAAATCTGGCCGCAAATACCCCAGCTCAAAATAAAGCAGCCCTCCTTTTTCTCCTTTTTTTTGCGTGTAAGTGAATACATTCTGATTACGGAATGCGTCAAATGCCAAATACCTTTGGTCGGCTTCTGCCATGGCCGACAGGTTTGCAAAATCAGAGGCACCTATCCAATAGTCGGCATTTTGCGCCTGGTCAAGGACATATTCATAACTTAACGGCAAACTGCCAGTCCCGTCTAAATCTTGAAAAACATATTGGCCGCCTGCCGCCTCCAATAGGGCTGCGGCCCAGGATTTGTTTCCAGGCGCATACCAGATGTCCTGATACAATACACCTGTAAGGACGGTAGGCTTTTTGGTTAGCTTATGATGATTTATAAAATCTTCGGCTGCGGTAAAGGATTTGGAAATCGAGTCAAAAACTGCCGTGGCTTTATCCAATTTGCCCACCAATGCACCTGAAAACTTGATCCATTCGGCCCTTCCCAATGGTGTTTCCTCTACGTAATCTCCGTTAATGACTGCGGATATTCCTGCTCTCTTGTACAAGTCCAACTGATCCAGATCATTTCCCAAGGTGGAAAGCATGATCAGATCCGGGTCCAGTTCCACCACCTTTTCAAGGTTGGAGGTAGGACCGTTGCCCAAATCCAACACTTCTCCGGCGTTGATCCGTTTTCGAACAGTTTCTGAAGAGATCAGATCCAAATTAGGAAAGCCAGAAAGGTAGTCGGAAACCCCCAATAAATCCAAATGGGGAATTTGGGTGGTGGAGGTAAGTACCACCCTATTTAGAGGTAAATGAATGACTGCATCAAACTCCGTAGTGTTCAAAGCCTGATCCTGTTCCGAAAGGACAAGGTACCGCAAGGTGCTTTTTGCATTTGGAAACGGGGCTAATACTTCGACCAGAATATTTTTGCCGGATTTTTTCAGAGTAAATCCAGTTGCTTGCAACAAATCAATTTCTTCCCAATGAGTGCCTGCTTGATGAGAATTGCCTGACGGCGAGCAGGTCCACAGCAAACAGGGAAAAAGAGCGAAAAATAGGCATGTTTTTACGAAAACTTTCATCAATGAAGAAACTAAATTCGCATCAAAATAAACCATTGTTGAAGCGATATCCAAAAAATTATTTTTGGCAGAAGATTTTAAACCGTCCGTTTTTGTGTATGTTTGTCCCGAAGATTGGTTCCCAAACCTATTTCTAGGACCTTGGGATTAATAGGGAATTCGGTCAAAAACCGAAGCTGTCCCCGCAACTGTAACCCTAATCGGTACTGCCGATTGGTAATTTGCTCTTACATCGCCATTGTTCCTCCAAAAAGGAACGAGAAGGCCGGCAAATTCAGGGAAGCCAGGAGACCTGCCATATTCAATAGTATTCAAGGCGTTCGGGTGAAAGGCTGAGAAAGAATTTAATGTTACGCAAACTTTGGGGAATTCTGATTGTATTAAAGAAACCGCGGTCTCTTGATAGAACAGTCGTTATGTCTTCGTTTAATGTTGCGTCTCTTGGATTTTCTCAACATACTTCATCAAATGCGTTGGAACATGTTAACTCAAGTTCTATTTGTAGGTTGAAAAATTTTGGTCGGTTTAATCATCACTATATTATCCAGTTGGTTTCCCGTTGGTGATAACAGGGAAATTTTTTCATCAGACACGGTGGAGCTAAGCACTGTAGAAGTGTACAGTGATTCCGTGGGGAAATATGCCGTGGGCCAATATATCCTTAGATTTGGAAAGGAGTCGCTTGATGAGTTTGGTGGACAGTCCTTAGGGGATTTTTTGCAGGCTAGATCGGGATTGTTTTTGCGCCAATATGGTCCTGGCATGGTCGCATCACTCACTATGCGCGGAACTTCCGCGGGCCACAATGCCGTATTCTGGAATGGTCTGCCCATAAATAGTCCTTCCTTGGGCCAGATGGATTTTTCAATTTTACCAATAGAAGGGTTCGATCTTGCTCAGGTACATTTCGGTGGGAGTGGGGCCTTGTACGGGACAGATGCCATAGGTGGTTCCGTTCATTTAAGCAACGAGTTAGCATTTAATCAAGGCCTCTCGTTTAACACCAGTAATCGTATTGGGAGCTTCGGTACTTTCCACAACCAAGTTCAGGGTAGTTATTCGTCACCCAACTTCTCATCCAAAACGCAAGTGTACAGGCAGCAGGCTACCAATAATTTTCCTTTTACTAATGTAGCCCAAATTGGCACTCCAGAGGACAGGCAGGACCATGCGGCTGTTTTTCAGTGGGGTGCGGTTCAGGACCTGGCATGGAACCTTTCTCCCCAAACCCAAGTCAGTACATCTATCTGGTGGAATTCCAATGACCGTCAAATACAGCCGGTTTTGGGCAGCAATAACCGGGATGTGCAGCTAGACCAGAATCTCCGTTGGGTGGCTGATGTGCACCATTTTGAAAATAACCGTGTCTGGAATTTGAAGACGGGAATTGTATGGGACAAACAATTATTTAACGACCAGGCGGACAACCGTACAAGTCAATTTTTTCTGGCAGGAGAGTTGGATTGGGAAATATCCAAAACGCTGCAGTCCAAATCAGGTGTCCGACTTACTGATGTTAGAGGCAATCTGAGTTCTTTTTTGGAGAATGATTTCCGAGTAGAGCTCTATCAATCCACCAATATTAGACCAACGGATAAGTTGGGGTTTTCGCTGAATCTTCGACAATTGGTATACTCAGGAAATTTCGCGCCATTTACGCCAAGTCTTGGAGTGGAATACACGGTATTGGAGCTTGGATTTCATAAAGTTACGGGTTCTGCCTCTCTATCGGGGAGTTTTAAAGTACCCACGTTAAATGATCGTTTTTGGATTCCCGGCGGAAATCCGGACCTACTTCCGGAGAGGAGTTTAAGTGGAGAAATTGGGATGGGCTATTTGTATAACAAGCAGAACCGGAAACTGAATGCCAGGGTGACCTATTACCGAATGGCCGTAGATCAATGGATCGCTTGGATACCACAACCGAGCTATTGGGCACCCCAAAACATACAGGAAGTCAACAATCAGGGCTTGGAAGTGTTTTTGAATTCTGACATACCCCTTTCTTTTGGGCTGTTGCAACTCACAGCTAACCATACCTGGAACGCCACAAAAATTGTCAAAACAGCGGATTCAAGCGGAGCAAACAATGGAAACCAACTGCCCTACACACCGGCTCATAAAAGCCAAGCTACCGCACGCATAAAAAATAAATCCATGGGGTATTTCATCAACACACATCGGGTGGGAACACGATATATCAGCATGGACAACCAAACTAGCTTGAGTCCTTACCTCCTCGTGGACATAGGGATAGACCGGAAGTGGTCTCTCGGGAAAAGACTGCGGGGATCGATGGGGTTTCAGGTCAATAATCTCTGGAACACTGAATACGAAGTGTTGAGGCTAAGACCCATGCCAGGAAGAAATTTTCAGTTTAATCTAACTATATCTCAATGAAATCAATTAAATTTTATCAGCACCTTTTTGTAAGTTTTGTTTTAATTTTTGCCATCTCCTGTGTCTCCGATCCGCTGGAAACTCCCTTGGGTGAATATGAAAGAGGAATTTTGATTATCAATGAAGGGGCGTTCGGTGCCAATGACGGGGAAGTCTATCACTATGACCGGGAAGGAGAAGGAGTGATTTCGAATGTTTTTGAACGTGCCAATTCCAGACCTTTCGCCGGTGTTATTCAGCAGCTTGCACACCACGATTCCTATTTTTACATGGTTGCCAATACAGGTAAAGTGGAAATAGTGAACGACGCTGACTTTGTCAGTGTGGGAGCCGTCACCGGTGATCAATTGGTTATTCCCAGAGCAATAGCCGTTGCCGGCCAAAAGTTATATATCAGTGATTACGGTCCTTATGATGACCAGTGGAATAGTCCCGATTCATTTATTGCCGTAGTGGAGGGAAAAGAAGGAGGGGCAGTTTCCATGACTATCCCTGTTCCCAGCCAGCCCGAAGGGCTTTTCGTAGAGGGGGATAGACTTTTGGTGGCCTGTACCGGAGGAAAAGAGGTAGTTGTGATTAATACCCAAACCGATGAAATAATCTTAAATTTACCACTGCCTGAAGGGTCTCCATATTCCTTTTTTAAATACAATGGGCAGTTATATCTATATGCCAGAAGTGCCACCCATGTGTACTTTTACCAGCTAAACCCAACCAGTTTGGCAATTACCGACAGAATCGATATACCTGTGGAAAACTCCATCTATAATGGCAATTTCGCCTTAGGTGAAAATGGGAACGTGTTCATTATCCAATCTGGCGGTAGTGCTGATAAGATTGTAGTGGCATCCTTATCTACAGGCGTGATCCTGGATGATAATCTATATCAGGGGTCAAATTTCTATGGAGTAGGATACGATTCATCGACCAAGAACTTGTATATTGGTGATAATGCAGGCTGGCAGTCCAACGGGAGGGTATTGATAGTTAATGAGGAAGGTGCTTTGCAGCAAACCTTGGAAGTAGGAAAGGGACCCTCCGGATTTCTGTTCCGTTGAGTCCCTCTATTTTTTGAATATCTTACTCTAATGTCTAATGAAAGATAAAACCGAGTTTCACGCTCATACTTCGAAGGGTGATTTCGTCTTTGCGTATAGAGTGCCAATGGTCAGGATTGGAAGGGGACGGAAATTCCAGCCAAGGATCATTTATGGGACTACCTACATAGTAGGTGGTCCCCTGTCTTTTGTAACCCAAGGTAAAGATCATGGTAGATGATTCTCTTTTTCTAAATTGAAATCCCACAGTAGGATGGGCCATTAAACCTCCTTCAAACCAGGAATGCTGCCCCCATTCGGAAATTATTTTCTTTTCCAATAACATGGAGCCATAGCCCAAATCAAACCCCGCAAACAGGGACACCTTATTTTCCGGTCTCAGGGTACCCCTCCATCCCATGCCGAAAGGGACAATCTTTGCGCCTGGGTATCGGTCAAAACCCACTAGGAAACCAAAATCATGATTACGGTTAATCCGAACCCCGTGCAGAGTTTGCAGACTGAAATTGACTCTATCTCCATCTTCTTCCTGTCCAATTAGCAGGCCTACCTCTGAGTGGTTAACATAGGGGAGATTTTGTCCATAGGAGGCGAAAATAGTAATCAGTGATACCAAAAGGGCTGTAGAAAGCTGCTTCATCCTTGAGGGGTTATTGAAAGCCAACAGTGATGCAACTTAATTTTTCCAGTTTATCTTTCTGGCTATAATTAAACTGACAGACTCCGTCAGGTCCTATCACAATAAGCGATTTGGGACCGGGAATGATATCGACAGATCGAAAATCGTCAATATGCTCCACAGGAATGATATTCATGACATCGGTGACATCGTAGCTTTTTAGGCCAAATTTGCCTTCGGCAAGGTAGAGGTGTTCGCCGGAGAGACCTAGGCCGTGTGGATTTTCCATCGGATAGGATTTCAGCAGTTTTGGATTGTAGGGGTCTTGAATGTCCAATATTTGCAATTGGTCCACACCCATACGGCAGGTTACCCCAGACCTTAAAGTAACAAAAGCATACTTTTCATTAACAACAACGGGATCGCAGGCAGTGACATGCTGGTAGTTGGACATCTGTGTAGGGGAGGCCGGGTCACTGGCATCGTAGATGTACATGCCTGTCATGGACCCGATAAACAATTTGTTGTCAAAAGGGAAAATGGTCTCAATGCCCCATCCCAGAGATACATCCGTCACAAAATTAGGGTCGGCGGGAGTGTTTACATCAAATACCCGAAGCTTGCGGTCGTCTACGGCATATAGGTGATTGTTTAGCAGGGTAAATCTTGCCATGGATCCACCTTGACCATAGCTTTGACCTCCGGAAAAACTAGCGCGGTCACTGGAAAAATTGGTGAACGCCAGCGATTCTACCCTCCAAGCCGGCCTACCCCAGTGGCCGAACATCATATTCGCGTCAACCGAGGTGACGAGGGTGTCCTTATAGGTGACAATAGTTCCCGTTTCTTCGTTGGAATAGATATTGGGAAATACGTCGGTTTCCCTTTTTATCAATTTGATATCTCTGGGATCGGATATGTCAAAAGCCAATAAATCTACGTAGTTATCGGCATATAAGACGTTGCTGTTGATAGCCAAATCTACTGTGCCCGGAATATTGATGAAATTTAGATTTCTAGGAGAAGCGGGGTTGGAATTGTCCAAAATGTGGATTCCCTTATCGGGCTCACTTATGAAAAGGTAATCCCCATAAATGTAAATTTTACCTGGACTTTCCAGTTGCTTGCCCGGTTCAATGATTATATCCGCTTCCCGAAAGGTATTGACCTGGAGAAATACAGGTACTTGCGTTCTGTACGAATAGGTTGTGACTACCTCATCTTCGCATGCAGAAAAGAGAAAAATCGCCGGAAGCAGAGCCCAGACTGCAAGATTCTTCACGAACTGTTGTTGTAAGATTTTTTTCATGGCGAGTTAACTTTTGGTTATGATGAAACACAAATAGGTTGATAACCTTTCTTGTTTAATGGATAAACCAAAGACGAAAGTTTTGTTAAAACCGCTACAACTCAAACAAAAATAATTTGACTTTTTTTTTAAACCCCAAGAAAGTATTGATCTCAAGAACCTATTTTAATCACCCATTCGGAAATTAAGCAATGAAGGCGGAATGAATCGTTTTTGTGGTCTATTCATTCAATTTTTTAATAAAATTTCGCTCAAAGTTTTGCAACAAATAGAGGTATTTTTTTACAATGCCTTCAGCCAGCGAGCCCAAATAATCGCCCGGATACATAGGAGTGTATTTAATCCGGCAAATAATAATGTCAAGCCATCCTTGCCCGTCATCAATAAGGTCTTCGTTGAAAGCTTCCACGGTAATATCCCTGGGTCCAGTAAAGGGTGCTCTTCCCTGCTCTTTAAAATAGGCCTGAATGGTTTCCATCGCAAGCTCATGGGCTTCTTCAAACTTTGTGACTATTTCAGGACGTGATTTTTCCAGCGTGCCTTTCGCTTTGGCATTTTGAATCAGTTCCCTGAGCTCTTCCAGTGTAGCCTGGAATTTTTCAAAACAGTTTTCGCAAGTTATTATGGGCTTTTTCATGTTGTTCATTATTTGTAATCTTAATAAGGATAATAAGGAAGTTGGGCGGGTTTTAATTTACAATATTGATGATTGCCATCCCTAATTAAATATAGTTTGAATTTTTCAAATTGCCTGAGTTTCTTTGAAAAATCAACTTATTTCAATCTCTCGGGATTTTCTGCCAAAAATGATTTCCAACCAGCATTTCTACCGCTGCTTTGGATGCGTCCCGAATGGAAATGGTGGCAGACAGCCACTGCCAATGCATCCGATGCGTCCAGCAACTTGGGAATCTCAGTCAAGTGAAGCAGGGTTTTCAACATTTCTGCAACCTGTTCCTTGGATGCATTGCCATTTCCGGTAACGGACTGTTTTACTTTTTTTGGCGAATATTCGGTGATGGAGATTTCTTTGGCAAGTGCCGCAGCCATTGCAACTCCCTGAGCTCTTCCGAGTTTTAGCATAGACTGGATATTTTCCCCATAAAATGGTGCCTCCAGGGCTACAGAGTCGGGATGGTATTCGTCAATGATCTGCGTAACCCTGTCGAATATTTTCTTTAGCTTTAATGCGTGGTCATTATATTTTTTGAGATGGATGACACCATATTGGATGGTTTCCATAGCGTTGCCTCGGATTTGAATTAATCCATAACCCATGACATTTGTGCCCGGATCTATTCCTAATATAATTTTTTCTTTTGTATTTATTTTCGCTTCTTTACCCATCACCGCAATTTAAGAGATTTCCAGCTATGCATCTGTCCAACCCCGGTTATTTATTCAGTCTATCGGTGGTGGAGGCCGTTTATTTTGGGTGGTTAATCATGTACATAAGCATCATGATTTACCTGTATTTTAGGTATAATCGGATTGAATCTAAGCCACATTGGACCTCTCAACCCGTTAGGGTAGCTTTGATAATTCCTTTTAGAAATGAATCGAAAAACGTACAGCGATTAGCTGGGCAATTGGCCAAGTCCGTCCCCAATTCATGGGAAATCATTTGGGTAGACGATCACAGTGAAGATTCATCCACCCAGCTGTTAGTAAGTTGGATTAAAACTCATGAAATTGAAGGCTGGAAGGTGCTTGCCGCCAAAGGTGAGGGAAAGAAAAGGGCCTTGCAGACGGGGATTCTATGTTCCTCTTCCGAAATTATAGTAACTACCGATGCGGACGTAATTTTGGCTCAGGACGCTTTCGCTGAGCTAATTCTCCCATTTTCTGATCCGGAAGTAAAATTGGTAGCTGGACCGGTGATTTCCCAACAGGGTCCTGGTGTTTTTGACGGCTTTCAACAGATAGAATGGGCCAGTGTATTGCTGGTAACCGGTGCGTTTTTTGAAGCAGGAAGACCGCTGATGTGTAGTGGAGCCAATCTTGCTTTTCGGAAAGAAACATTTCTTCAGGTAGATGGATATAAAGATAATGAACATCTACTGTCCGGAGATGATGAGTTTTTGTTGAAAAAAATCGCCAAAACATATGGTCCTTCCTCGACAGTGTTTCTGCCAACCAGAAAATCATTAGTTTTCGTACCTCCAGCTAACCTGGTAAGTGAATTTCTACAACAGCGGGTTAGGTGGGGAAGCAAATGGCGATCCCATAGGTCGTTGTCCCATGCAATTTCTGCGATGTTTGCAGTTTTTTTCACTGTCCTTCCTTTGTTCTCTTTATTGTTTTTTCTGGCAGGATCCCTGTCAGGATGGGTGTTGGGGATTATTTGGATTGGCAGATTTATGTGCGACTACTATATTCTAAGTAACGTATTGAAAGTGCTGGCTCTCGATTTCCATTGGTTTTATTTTCCAGTCACGAGTTTGATACACCCAGGGTACGTTCTTGCGGTATGTTTGGGGGTTATTCGGGGAGGATTTTCTTGGAAGGGTCGAAAAAGTAAGTTATTTCATTAATTTTACATCTTAAATAGATAAAAATGTCTGACGATGAATTTGACTTAATGGATGAGCTTTACTTTTTGCAATCATTCGCTTATCTGAAGGAAGTAATGGATTGGGAGGATGAGAGACTTTTGAATACCCTCCAACAATTATATGACAAAGAGTGGATCAAATGCTATATTGCTCCGGATGAGGAGATATTTGAAAAAACCAGTCTCCATGCTTCTGGAAAGCTTTACTTTTATTTGGCAACTAAAAAAGGACTTTTAAGTCATAATACAATCTAGGGAATTAAACGGAATTAACCCATTGGCTACAGAAACGGTAAAATATCAGCGAAAAGAACTTGAATTGAAAGCGTTACTGGAAATTACCCAGGCAATCAACGAGAATAAGACCGAGTCCGTATTATTGAATATTTTCAAATTTACCTGTTTGGTTCATTTGAACATCAAATCCATGGTATTGTATGTGGCTTCCGGTGGGAAATTTGATCTTCGTATTTCCCATAATGTCAAAGGAAAAATCCCCCAAATCATTCCTCAAGATGCCGTAGTGGAGAACAAAGCTCTGGGTAAACTCAGTCTGACGCTTTCCGAAGATTATTCGTTTTCGGAAATAGATATATATGTGCCCGTCTATCATAAAGACAAAATGCTGGCAATCCTGCTGCTCAAGCGGAAAGACGAATCTTCGGAATTGGATTTGAACTTCACCCAGGCACTGACCAACATTTTGGTAGTTGCACTGGAAAACAAACGCTTTGCCCGCCGGCAGTTGGAGGAGGAGCGGCTAAGAAGAGAAGTTGAAATTGCCAGCAATGTGCAGCGGATGTTATTCCCCAGCAAACTGCCCCAAACGGACATATTAAACGCCAAAGTGACTTATATCCCGCATAGCACGGTAGGAGGGGATTATTATGACCTCATTCAAAAAAGCCCTGACGAGGTGTTTTTCTGCATAGCGGACGTCTCGGGAAAAGGAATGCCAGCGGCCCTGCTGATGTCAAATTTTCAAGCCGCCCTAAGGACATTGTTGCGAAGTTCCTCTGATTTGAAAATGATCGTTGAGCAACTTAACTTTACTACGTTTGACAACACCCAAGGCGAAAGGTTCATAACCTTCTTTTTGGGCTATTATAATTACAAGACCGAATCCCTAGGTTATGTAAACGCAGGACATAATCCCCCTATTTTATGCAGGGATGATGCGAGAGGAGAGCCGGAATTATTGGAAGCCGGCACAACTATATTAGGAGCATTTGAGTCGCTTCCATTTTTGGAAACAGGTTTTAGAACCGATTTGAAAAAATTTACACTTCATCTATATACCGACGGACTGACAGAAACCATGAATCCAGCAGATGAGGAATACGGTGACGAAAAATTCACCGAATTTGTCAAGACTAATAGATTTGATGATCCTACTGCATTTCACAGACGTTTTTTCGATGAACTGGATTCTTATTCACAAGGTCAGGCCAAACGCGATGACATTACCTTATTAAGTATCAAATTCAATTAGCCATGTTTCTTTATCGGGTGCCAACTCTTGTTAAGTGGATTTATCCCAAATACGTGTGGCATTTGGACCGTTCCGAACCGAATGTATACCTAACTTTTGACGATGGACCGGTGGAAGGGATTACTGATTTTGTTCTGGATCTACTTTTAGAGAGGAACATGAAGGCTACATTTTTTATGGTTGGGGACAACATCCTTAAATATCTTCCTCTGGCAAGAAGAATAGTGTCCGAAGGCCACCAAGTAGGAAATCACACCTTTAATCACCTCAACGGATGGAACACCTCACCTGAAAAATACCTTGAAAATGTAGCTCACTGTCAGCGGACAATAGAGGATCATTTGGGAGTAAGCACCGACCTTTTCCGCCCCCCATATGGAAGGATGAGCCATCTTCAACGAAAGCAATTGTGCAAAGAATACCGCATCATTATGTGGGAAATTTTGTCCGGGGACTTTATCCCGGGTAAACGTGTTGCGGGAACGCTAAAAAAGATCTCACAAAAGACAAAAAACGGTTCCATCATCCTCTTTCATGATCAACAAAAAACAGCCAAATTTGTCAAGCGGATATTACCGGGGTATTTGGATTTTTTGGAAAAAATGGAATTCAAATCGGATCTGATATGATTTTATTTTTGGTCATTTTGATAATAGCCCTACTGATTTTACAGGACATGGCACTTTATGTTTTTTTCCGGTTTGGTAATGTTAGGGATTATGGGAAGGAAGGTATAAAACATTTCCCGGCATTGGCGGTAATTGTCCCGGCAAGAAACGAGGAAATCAACTTACCTTCCTGCCTGGCAGCCTTGGAAAAGCTGGATTATCCAAGTGAGAAAATTGATTTTTTTATAGGAGACGATAACAGTTCCGACGCTACTTGGGAAATCATATCCGATTGGGCGACACTTGGTGTAAACAGGCATTCAGTCCAGTTAGCATCCCCCGATTCCCCAACACTCAATGGAAAGGCGGTAGCCCTGCAAAAATTAGTTGCGAAAAGTGAGGCGGATTTTTACCTGTTTACGGATGCAGATTGCCAGGTCCCCGAGTCTTGGGCAAGGCAGATGGTAGCCTCATACCGACCTGGAGCCGGAATGGTGACCGGAATTACGAAAATTGAGGCAGATGACTGGTTTGGACGTATGCAGGCTTGCGACTGGTGGCTGAGTTTGGGATTGGTAAAGGGAATGGCAGATTTTGGGTTTAACATTACCGCCATGGGTAATAATCTTATGGTCGAAAAGGACGCTTATAAGGCGGTAGGTGGGTTTTTGGAAGTTGCTGACTCTGTGACAGAAGACTTGGCTTTATGCCGGAAAATGTTCGATTTCGGATTTCGCCCTATTCATCAGGTAGACTCAAAGTTATTGGTTATTACACAGCCTGAGGCTAATTTTGCCGCTCTGATGCGCCAGCGGAAGAGGTGGGCAAGCGGGGCATTTACACTTCCATGGATTTGGAAAATGCTTTTGTTTCTTCAGGTTGCCTTTTTTCCGTCGATAGTTACCTTGATATTTTTCTTTCCCGGGGTGGGAATTCTTTGCTGGTTAGTAAAAGTGTTTGTCCAATCCGTAATGTTAAGAACTTTTGCAGCCCGGACTGAAACTAAATTGACAACATTAAACTTATTAACCTTCGAATGTTATTATGGTATCGTGGGATGTTCAACAGTGCTTTATTATTTTTGGCCATCCAAGATTCTCTGGAAAAACAGGGAATATGCCTAAAACCGAAGAGATTTAAAACTTCGATAATTTTAGATTAAAGAGAAAAAGATGAAATTTATAGATACACATGCACATATTTATTCTAAAAAGTTTGAAGGAGACCGGGTAAAAATAGTCTGTGAAACCCAGGATGAAGGTGTTGAAAAAATATACATGCCCAATATAAGTGTAGAATCGATTGACGATATGCTGGACCTGGAGCGAATTTTTCCGGAGGTTTGTATCCCCATGATGGGATTGCATCCCTGCGATGTCACACCCAATTTCCAAAAAGACCTATATGTGATGGAAGAATGGATTTCCAAACGGGATTTTGCCGGAATAGGGGAGACGGGCATTGATTTATATTGGGATAAGACCTACTTGGATGAACAAAAGGAATCGCTAACAATTCAAGCTGAATGGGCGAAAGAAAAGGGGTGGCCCTTGATTTTACATTGTAGGGAATCAATGGACGAGACCTTGGATGTGATTGAGTCCTTACATGACGAACGTTTATTCGGGATTTTTCATTGTTTTTCCGGATCGTTGGAGCAGGCCAAAAAGATTTTTGAGTTAGGTTTTTACCTGGGTATAGGGGGGACTGTAACCTACAAAAACAGTGGGCTGAAAGAGCTTCTTCCCCAATTAGGCCTTTCGAGACTAGTCCTGGAGACGGATAGCCCATACCTTGCACCAGTACCCCATAGAGGTAAAAGAAATTCTCCCTCAAACATCCCATTGATTGGGAAGGAAATAGCTGCGATTTTAGACAAATCTCTAGCTGAAGTAGCAGCAGTTACCACCGGAAATGCCATGAAGATATTTAATCCTGCAAAAGATGAATTATAAAATCGTCCGATTAAATACGGCAGCAAAGAAGGAAATAGAACATTCAGTACTCATAATATATACAGGGGGTACTTTGGGAATGGCTTACGATGCCTCCGGGGCATTGGTGCCGTTTAATTTTGGTCAAATTCTGGAAAAGGTACCCAACCTGACCAACATGAATATAAGTATCACGGTAATTTCCTTTCCCGAGCCGATAGACTCATCCAATATCAACCTGCAGCATTGGGTGGATATGGCATACATCATTTATGAGAATTACGACACCTACGATGGGTTTGTTGTTCTTCACGGGACAGATACAATGGCTTATTCTGCTTCCATGCTGAGCTTTATGCTTCAGGGCTTAAATAAACCTGTAATATTCACTGGAGCCCAACTTCCAATCAGTGAAATGCGCTCAGATGCCAGGGAAAACCTCATGACTTCCTTGGAGATAGCTATTTCCAAATCTGAGGGAAAACCCATCGTTCCAGAGGTATGTATTTTCTTTAATCATATGCTCCTTCGCGGCAATCGGTCAAAAAAGGTGCAAAGCGTTCATTTTGATGCCTTTGAGTCCGAAAACTATCCTCCTTTGGCAGAGTCAGGCATCATCATTGACTACAACTATCCTGCAATTCGAAGCTTTGAACCGGGAAAGCAGCTGAAATACATGAATCAGTTAAACAATCAGGTGGTAGTTTTAAAACTTTTCCCAGGAATAACCAAAAAGGTTATTGAAAGCTTCATTAAAATAAAGGGGTTGAAGGGAATTGTCCTGGAAACCTATGGGTCTGGAAACAGTCCAAGTGAACCCTGGTTTTTGAAATTGATGGAAAGAGCTGTCGCTAGTGGGTTAATCATTTTTAATGTGTCCCAATGTAATGGTGGACGAGTTATACAGGGAAGATATCAGACTAGCCGAGACCTCAAACGTATCGGGGTTTTGAGCGGTGGAGACATTACGACAGAAGCGGCGATTACCAAGTTGATGTTTCTTTTGGCAAATGAAACGCTGGAATCTGAAATTAAGCGCAAGTTGATTACTCCAATGGCTGGTGAGATGTCTGATCTGAGTAACTAAGTTTTTTTTTAAAATAAGTTGATTATCAACGAAGTATTAAAATAATTAAAAATATGACAGGTATCTCTGGGTAATTTTAAATAATAAAGCAATCATTTACTTGCATGGGCTGATTATTATAATTTTATTTGTTGCACAATATATCAGCCTTACACCAAACAGAGAGGTGTCCGAGTGGTTGAAGGAGCACGCCTGGAAAGCGTGTATACCCCTAAAGGGTATCGAGGGTTCGAATCCCTTCCTCTCTGCTTTAAAGTTCTTTCTCATTCAAATTTCAAAGGGATTACGTTAGGTATCATTAGCCATTTGTATCTCCGCCCAAAATCTTTTATCCCCTTTTATATTACATATACTTATGGTTTATATAAGAATATTTTAATTTGAATGGGTAAAGAAAGCGGCTAATGGTGAAATATTTATTACAAATTATCTTAACAACCCTTGCATTTTGAACTGAAAAAATTATAACTTTAAAATCTTAATTCGAAAATTAGAAAAACCGTTCAACCTTTAAAATTCTATTAAAAACTACATTATGAAAAAGTTTATCGCTTTATTCATGCTTGCGGGAATTTTATTCTCTCCAGTAATCACACAAGCACAGGATCAATCAGCACAAGACACCACTCCTTCTCCAGCACCCGTTGCAACGCCTGCACCGGTGGTGGTAGACGATGAAATTATCGATGAGGATGCCTCATTCCATCAAGTCATCAAAGATAAATTCATTGAAGGAGATCCTACTTACATGACTCCGGTTCTACTTTGTTTGATCCTTGGTCTTGCCGTTGCTTTGGAAAGAATCATTACGCTTAATCTTTCTACGACTAATACGAAGAAATTGTTGGCGAAAGTTGAAGAAGCACTGGAACAAGGTGGTATTGAAGCAGCTAAGGATGTCACTAAAAGCACAAAGGGTCCTGTAGCTTCTATCTTTACTCAAGGTTTAATGCGTTATTCGGAGGGAATAGACATGGTTGAGAAATCTATCATCGCCTATGGATCTGTAGAGATGGGCCGTTTGGAAAAAGGACTGGTTTGGATATCCCTATTCATATCACTTGCCCCAATGCTTGGTTTCATGGGTACGGTAATCGGTATGATCGGTGCGTTCGACTCCATCGAAGCGGCTGGTGATATATCACCTTCTCTTGTTGCGGGTGGTATTAAGATCGCCTTGTTGACTACGGTTGCTGGTTTGATCGTTGCGATTATCCTTCAGTTGTTTTACAACTATTGTGTTGCCAAAATTGATTCTTTGGTTAACGAGATGGAAGATGCCTCCATTACCTTGGTGGACATACTTGTACGTCACAAACTTACTAGGTAATAGATACCTGGAACGTTTTTGCATAAAAAAATTGTTACACCTAAGAATTTAATTAAAATGGATACTACTGATATATTCTTATATGCAGGGTACTTATTGACAGCATTGGGAGTTGTATTGGCGATAGTAATGCCGCTTATCAAGTCTATCGACGATCCGAAAAGTTTACTCGGTACAGTCATAGGGTTCTTGTTAATTGCAGGTTTGTTCTTCATCGCCTACTCTATTGCCGATTCGGAAGTTACTCCAAAGTTTGCTGCGGACCCGTACAATATTTCACCAACGTCTGCTAAGGCAGTGGGAGGAATGTTAATTACTGTATACGCATTGTTCTGTATTGCGATAGCAGGTATTGTAATCACTGAGATTACCAAGATTGTAAAGTAAAAATATTAATATGGCAAAGAAAAAAATCAGGACGAGTCAGGAAGTTAATGCAGGTTCTATGGCAGATATTGCCTTCTTGCTACTGATCTTCTTTCTCGTGACTACGACAATTGCCTCGGACAAAGGAATTTTAAATATCCTTCCTCCCAAGCAAGATCCGGATCAGCCGCCTCCAGAGGTAGAGTTGAATGAAAGAAATATCTTCAATATTCTGATTAACGCAAACGATCAACTTTTGATTGAGGGCGAATTTAGAACAACTACTGACGGTCTTTCGGATGAAATCAAAACCTTTATCTTAAATTTCGGGAATCCGGATGAAGATAATTTAGCCCTATACAATGGTTTACCGGCTTCATTGAGAGCTCTTGCGATGCGAAGTCCTGAGTCCTCAGATTACCCCGGCCCCGGGGGTGCCGTGGTCTCCATTAAAACAAATAGAGGTACCAGTTACGAAATCTATCTTGAGGTTCTGGATTTGGTTAAAAAGGCTTATTTTGAAATATACGGTGAACGCGTAGGTTTAACCGCCGAGGAATACAGAGCTTTGACGGGTAACACAGCAGCGGAAGTTGAGCTTCAGAATAGAGGCAAAGAAGGTATTCCAATGGCGATTTCTATTGCGGAACCAGATAAAACAGGAAGTTAATTATGGGTAAGTTCAATAAAAAGACTAAAGCGGACACTAATATTCCGACTTCTGCATTGCCTGATATTATATTTATGCTATTGTTCTTCTTCATGGTTACCACGGTGTTGAGAGAGCAAGACCTATTGGTTGAGCAGAAAATACCGCAGGCAACCCAACTCCAAAAACTTCAAAAGAAATCGTTGATTTCCTATTTGTTTTTGGGAAAGCCCAAGAATACGGCTTTATATGGAGTGGAACCTAGGATACAGGCAAATGATGTGCTAATCAACACAAACGATATTCTTCAGTGGGTAAACCAAGAGAAGGATGCGTTATCAGAGGCAGAGAGAGATCAGATAACTATTTCGCTCAAAGCAGATAGAGATGTGAAAATGGGACCTGTCAGTGATATTCAATTTGAATTGAGGGAGGCCGACGCAAGAAAACTCATGTATGCCACTGTAGGAAAAGTTCAAGATTGATTTTCAATCTTTCAAACAAAAAAGCCATCTTTTAAGGATGGCTTTTTTTGTTTGAAATCAATTCGAGTTGTAAATATTCAGGTGATTTTATTGTACCTACTGAATTTAGCTAGCTATGCAACCAATTATTTCAGGTGAATTTGTACAAGAACTGGATAAAAAGTTTGTTCAGGCACAAGGCCTTACCTCCTATCAATTAATGGAGCGGGCAGCACAAGGTTTCTGCCAATGGTTTTTGGGGAAATTCGATAGCCAAAAGCCAGTTCACATTATTTGCGGTGTCGGAAATAACGGAGGTGATGGATTGGCCATTGCTCGCATCCTTCATCAGGCGGGTAGGAGGGTCTCTGTTTTTTATTTTGACAATCCAGATAAGAAATCGGAAGACTATTCTTATAATTTCGCAATCCTTTCCGAGAAAATTTCAAAAGTAAGTATTCAGGCGTCAACTGAGTTTCACTTTCAAGATGAAATTATTATAGATGGGCTTTTTGGAGTAGGTCTTAATAGGCCATTAAGTGGTCTTTATGAGAATGTAGTACAAAAAATCAACTCTTCCAATAATACAGTTATAGCGATTGATATACCATCTGGATTGGCATCAGATGATTTGTTGGAGGGGATTGCCGTTCAAGCAGCATATACTGTATCATTTCAGTTCCCAAAATTATCACTATTATTTCCCGAGCATACAACATATGTAGGAGAATTAATTGTAGTGGATATTGGAATTGGGATTCATTTTTTTGAATCATATTCAACTCCATATCTTTGGCTTCGTTCCTTTGATATTCCTAAACTCCATAAAACCTTTCATAGATTCAGCCATAAGGGCGATTTTGGTAAAGTGTTATTGCTTGGAGGTAGTGAGGGGAAGATGGGTTCAATCGTTCTTTCATCATTGGCTGCGCTTCGAACAGGCTCTGGACTGGTATCTGCCTGTATACCTAAATGCGGTATTCCTATTCTTCAGTCTTGTGTCCCTGAAGCAATGGTTCAAGTAAACGAAGGTGAAAAAATACTGGAACTACCCGTTCAGATTGATGATTTTGATGCCTTGGGAATTGGTCCAGGATTAGGTATTACTCCCCAGGGTGTGGATTTGTTAACTTATATTATCGAAAGTTCCTCCAAAGGTCTTGTGATTGATGCCGATGCCATTAATATCCTGGCAAAATATCCGCAGCTTTTTAGATCCCTTAGTCATTGTGTGCTGACACCACATTTAAAGGAGTTTGAGAGGCTGGTCGGGCCATGTGACAATCACTTGGATAGGTTGCGGAAAGCCCGGGAATTTACCATGCAGCACCAATGTGTCTTAGTGTTGAAAGGGGCAAATACGGTCGTATCTCTTCCTGACGGCAGACAGGTGTTTAATAGTACAGGTAATCAGTATATGGCAACTGGTGGTTCTGGGGATGCATTGACTGGGATTATAACGTCATTTTTAGGGCAGGGCTATTCGCTGGAACAAGCTGCACTTTGCGGAGTTTTCCACCATGGTTTGGCTGGAGAATTAGCTTCGAAAGAAAGATTGAGGGGAACAATTGCGTCTGATATTATTAATAAGGTACCGGAAACCTTTACGATTATGGGAATTGTGTAAATTGTTTAAGGATTAGTCTCGAAGAATATGGTTGAGTCTAATGTGGCCACGGCTGGGTAAGTCGTTGGCGGACGTATTCCTTATATGAATTTCCCAAGCAGTAGATTGCCGACCCGATAAGTAGTACAATATGAAACAACCCATTGTTATATGTACCCAAAAATGAATTGATGGCATTCAGGTAAGAGTCTGTCCCCAATACATTATCCTTTACCCAGTTGTAGGAATACACGAGCCGGATGAAGATTGCAAGAAGTGCTAAAATGGCTCCAGCTATCCCATAGATGGGCATTCTATAATGGATCAGCAATCCAAATGCTGCAAGCGTCTCAATTGCTGCAACCAATACAGCACCAAAAATATTGTTTTCGAGGGCACCTAATAGAATTAACTTTGTAAAACCCCCAAATAGTAGAAGACCTACCAATGATAGCCGGATTATTACACCTCCAATTGCCTCTGTTTTTAGAAATTTTAAAAACTGTTCCATAGTTCTATCAATATAAATAATTTTGACGCAAAGGCAAAAAGAAGGCCACATATTTTCATAGGTGGCCTTTGCTTATTAGAATTCGGCATTCCCCGGAGTTCTGGGGAAGGGGATGACATCCCGAATATTACCCATCCCGGTCACAAACTGAACCAATCGCTCAAAGCCCAAACCGAATCCGGAGTGTGGCGTGGTTCCGAACCTGCGTGTATCCAAATACCACCACATTTCTTCCCGACTTATCTGAAGTTCTTCCATCCGCTTCTCCAATTTATCCAACCGTTCCTCCCGCTGGGATCCTCCTATTATTTCTCCTATTCCGGGAAAGAGGATATCCATGGCAGCCACGGTTTTCCCGTCGTCATTTTGCTTCATGTAAAATGACTTGATGGCTTTGGGATAGTCAGTGATGATTACCGGTTTATTGAAGTGCTTTTCTACCAAATACCGTTCATGCTCAGACTGCAAGTCCATCCCCCAATCTTCAATGGGATAGGTGAATTTCTTTTTCTTATTCGGTGTAGACTGCCTCAAAATGTCCAATGCCTCCGTATAGGTAATGCGGATAAACTTGTTTTCCACAACAAATTTTAGTTTTTCTACCAAAGTCATGTCACTCCTTTGGTCCGCTTTTTTGGTTTTCTCCTCTTCGGAGGCTCGGTTAGCCAGGAATTCCAAATCACTTCCGCAGTTTGTCAGGGCAAAGGAGATGATATATTTGAGGAATTCTTCGGCCAAATTTTGGTTGTCCTCAGCATCGTAAAATGCCATCTCCGGCTCAATCATCCAAAACTCTGCCAAGTGCCTGGTCGTGTTCGAATTTTCAGCCCGAAAGGTAGGTCCAAACGTGTAAACATCAGATAGAGCCATGGCCGCCAATTCCCCTTCAAGTTGCCCAGAAACGGTCAAGTTTGTTTCCCTCTCAAAGAAATCCTGTGAATAATCCACTTTTCCTTCCGGTGTAAGTGGCGGATTCTTTGGGTCCAGTGTTGTCACCCGAAACATTTCTCCAGCTCCTTCAGCGTCAGATGCCGTAATGATTGGGGAATGTATATAAAAAAAGCCTTTATTGTGGAAAAATTGATGAACTGCGAAAGCCAAATTATGCCTTACCCGGAAAATCGCAGAAAAGGTGTTCGTTCTTACGCGGAGATGGGCATTCTCCCTAAGGAACTCCATAGTGTGCCTTTTTGGCTGTATAGGGAATTTGTCAGGATCAGCTTCTCCAAGCACGATTATTTCATCGGCCAAGAGTTCATTGGACTGTCCGGATCCCTGTGATGGGACGATTGTACCGTTGACTTTTAGGCAGGCACCTGTGTTCACCTTTTTTAGGATTTCTTCAGGGATGTTCTGAGGGTCAGCTACGATCTGAAAATTTTGAATGCATGAGCCGTCATTAAGTGCGATAAAAGCTACATTTTTATTGCTTCTTTTAGTACGCACCCAGCCCATCAGGGTTACCTGATCATCTGTTTTGGCTGATTCAAGTAAAAGATTGATTTTTGTTCTGTTGTTAAATGCCATGTGTCTATAGTTGATTTACCTACCCCATCTGATATATGCTGACTTCGATTTTTAAGTAGAATGCAAAAAACGATATAATAAGCTTTTTATCAAAATTTTGATCTTATTTCCTAAATTTGAATTTCCAAACCTCCGGCATACTAATCGGACTGTGTTTTAGGCAGTAAATAATTCTTATATCCAGCAAGTATATGCAAAAACTGAATTTAAATCAGATTCTTTCTCAAAAGCTTTCTCCGCAACAGATTCAATTTATCAAGTTGCTTCAAGTACCTACGGTTGAATTGGAGACTCGGATAGAAGAGGAGTTGGAGATTAACCCCGCTTTGGAAGAAGGTAAAGAAGAAGATCCTGAAAACCCCACTGATGAATTTCAGGAATCCCAGGAATTCAATGAGAACAAGGAGGATAGGGATGTAAATATTGATGAATACCTCAACGATGAATATGGAGGATACAAGATGCAGGGGGATGGAAACTATTCACCGGATGAAGAGGATAGGGAAATACCCCTTTCCAGTGGCATCTCCCTTCATGAACAATTGATGTCCCAGTTGAATTTTTTAAAGCTCGATGAGCGCCAGAAACTCATTGGTAAACAGTTAATAGGAAGTATTGAAAATGACGGGTACATTCGACGGGATTTGGAGGCCATCATGAATGACTTGGCATTTAGCCAAAACGTAGAAACTGATATCGATGAATTGGAGGATGTTCTTATTAAGATCCAAGGTTTCGACCCTCCTGGGATTGCGGCACGTAATCTTCAGGAATGTTTAGTCATTCAGTTGGAGCGTAAGGAGCATCCAGAGGACCTTATTGTAAAACAGGCGATTCAGGTAATTCAAACCTGCTTTGAGGAATTCACCAAAAAGCATTATGACAAGATTCAGAAAAAATGCCATGTTGGAGAGGAGGAACTTAAGGAAATCATCCATATGATAACCAGGCTAAACCCCAAGCCAGGCGGTGTAGCTGACGGACTTATACGCACTCAGTACATTATACCGGATTTTATTTTGACCAATATCAACGGGAAATTTGAAATTTCTTTAAACTCAAAAAACGCACCCGAACTACGGGTAAGCAGGTCCTATTCTGAAATGTTCAGCGCCTATGATAAGAGTGACAAAAAGGATAAAAAACTTAAAGAGACCGTGACTTTCGTCAAACAGAAACTGGATGCTGCAAAGTGGTTTATTGATGCCATCAAGCAGCGTCAACAGACGTTATTGAGGACCATGCATGCCATATTGGATTATCAGGTTGAGTTTTTTGAGGACGGAGATGAAACCAAACTTCGTCCGATGATTTTGAAAGATATTGCCGAGAAGATTGAAATGGATATTTCAACTATCTCACGTGTGGCAAACAGTAAATCCATCCAAACAGAGTTTGGGGTGTTTCCTTTAAAATATTTCTTTTCAGAAGGGATCTCTACCGATGGGGGAGAAGACGTATCGAATCGGGAAGTAAAGAGTGTACTTAATCAGTTGGTAGAAGGAGAAAACAAAAAAAGACCTCTCTCGGATGATAAGTTGGTGAAGCTGTTGAATAAAAAGGGGTATAACATAGCCAGACGAACGGTCGCCAAATATAGGGAACAGTTGCAAATTCCTGTGGCACGGCTAAGAAAGGAGTTATAGTGAATAAATCAATAGCTTTGGCTGTGTCAGTGGTTTTTCAACCATTGGCCATGCCCACTTTAATCTGTGCCGTTATTTTGTTTGTAGTACCGGAGGCCACGTCCATACCGGGCACGGCAAAGTGGTCTTTGTTATTGCTTATTTCCCTGACTACACTTGTCATTCCCCTGCTTAGCCTTCTCGGCATGAAGATGACTGACTCCATCAACAGCTTCCAGATGCCGGAGAAAAGAGAAAGGATTTTACCTTTCTCACTTATTTCCTTATTTTATGTGATGACTGCTGCTTTTTTTTACTACAGGATTAGGGTCGACGAGCTAATACTCGCAACACTGATTATGATCACCGCCTGTCTTGTTTTGCTGACTTGTATTACTTACTTCTGGAAAATAAGCTCCCACTTGACAGGAGTTGCAGGGCTACTTGCTGCGATAGTAGTACTAAGTATGAAATATGGTGTACAGGCCCTTTTTTACCCGTTTATTTTCTCCGTGCTTGCCTGTGGGGCGGTGGGAACTGCCCGATTAGCCCTAAACGCCCATAAACCTTTAGAGGTTTATGGGGGATTTATGTTAGGATTTGGCTGGAGCTTTTGTGTATATTATTATGTGTTGTTGGGAAGTTAAAATTCGCTTCACAACAAATTTCTAAAAAAGCGTAACAGAAAGCCCTAAGTTGAATTGGGATGCCTCGGTACTGAACGGTCCCTTTCCTTCTTCGAATACGCTGTTTAAGCCATAATAGGACCACACCGAAAATCCGGGAAAACCAAGGCGTGTGAAAACACCGTACCGAATTGGGCTAAATCCATAATCCTGTCTGTTTTTCACCTGCATGCTTGTATCCGATGCATCCGTGACTGCAATCTTAGTATGGGAATTGTATAGAATACCTATCTTACCTCCAACCGCAGCGCGAAAACCTTTGTTATAATTTGTTCGGTTTACATGGTACCTTAATTCCAAAGGTATATCTATATAGTTAATCGAGATGTTGTATTTATCAACACGTCTGGCTTCTTCATAAATATCCAAAACGTCCGCAAGTTGGCTGGAGTTTAGTCCTACCACCGGATTGGGGATAAGGGTTTGATTATCCTGAAAGGCCAACTTTTCAAGCCCTAAGCCGATTCCCGGGTTAAACGAGAAACCAGTGTTGTTTCCTAGAGGTACGGAAGCTTGATAGTATATATTTACTATCCTGGAAGCAAAAAACCTCGTATTTAGGTCATCCGGTCTGTTATTCAGAAAATTGAACCCGAAATCCAGGAAAAGGTCACCTGCAATATTGGGACGACCACCAATTTGGGTCCTTTCCTTTTCTTGGGCGTTTGCTTGGTAGCTAATCAACAAAGCGATTAAAATAATGGTCAGTTTATTCATGAAAGGTATTCAATTAAATTTGAGCGGGCTAAATTATGAAAACTTACCTTATTACGTCAGTAATTTGTCTTAATTATTCTTAATTGGTAAAAAAGCTTATTTTTTTTTGCATGTTAGCTCAATAGTTGTTGGCGATATTCGATATAATAATTACCTTTGCCTTCCCAATTAAATATGGCTTCGTAGCTCAATTGAATAGAGCACCTGATTACGGCTCAGGAGGTTTCAGGTTTGAATCCTGACGAGGTCACTAAAGCTATTCAACAGGTTGATAAAAACCCTAAAAATCTTTGATTTTTAGGGTTTTTTAGTTTTTGCCGTCAAAACTTTTAATAACAGATTGATTTGCTAATTGTTAAATTTGATTAATACTTTTTTTATCTGTCAAAACAGTTGATGGATTTTACGAAAACCACGGTTTTGTTGACTTGATTGCCTTCCAGAGATTATCTAATGTTACCCATTCAGCACAAAACTCTATGGGCGAAACCAACTGCTGCCAGCATATTTTAGATCATCAATACGGGTTGTTCCCCAAATAATCCTGCGATCATATATTGGGGTATGATTTCCGTTTACTCGTATTGCTAGGGTTGGGAGCTGTTGAAATTGGCAAAAAGGAAAGAAATCCAATGGAAGGTACGCAAATTGGAAGAAAAAAAAGGGTGTCGAAAACTAGCGCGTCAGATTGCTCAAAACAGCCTAGAAAACATACAAAAGCAACTTTTTGTGATGCAAACACCAAAAATAAGTATTAAAAAAGCACATTTTTAAAAAATAAATATGAGAAGTGTAGTTATTTATTAGGTGCTTCTCTTTATCTTCATATCGAAAATGGTGCTTCAAGAAACCCTATATTTCTTGCCCTACTAAAGAAGCTGCCATAGAAAAGTATAAACGAACTGGAAACACTACCTCAGATGAAAATACTTACATTTGACATTGAAGATTGGTTTCATATTCTTGACAATAAATCTACCGAATCTGAGAAGGATTGGGGTAATTTTGAAGTTAGAATTTATAAAAACATGGAACGAATTTTCGAACTGCTTGACGGTTCGAACGTATCTGCTACCTTTTTTGTGTTGGGCTGGATGGCCGAGAAGTATCCGGAACTAATTAGAGAAATTGTTTCCAGAGGGTATGAAATTGGCTCCCATTCCCATTTACATCAATTGGTTTATAGTCAAACCCCTGTTCAGTTTAAGAACGATGTGGCAAAGTCGATAAAAACAATCGAAGATATTTCCGGGAAAAAAGTACGGCTCTTCAGAGCTCCGGGTTTTTCGGTTATGGAAGACAATAAATGGGCATTTGAGGTATTAAATGAATTGGGAATAGAAATAGACTGTTCTATTTTCCCCGCTTCCCGTTCCCACGGTGGTTTTTCTTCCTACGGCGTACCAAAACCTTCCATCATTAAATACAATGGAATTGAAATTAAGGAATTGCCAATTAATTATACCTCCGTTTTTACCAAGCCAGTAATTTTTTCCGGAGGTGGTTATTTTCGGTTGTTACCCTATTC
>DATHWC010000386.1:0-5916 GCA_035460985.1 Lunatimonas sp. | reverse complement strand
GAAATAACGAAAAAGTAAACTTGTGGAAGTAATTTGTTTTTCATGAGGTTTTTATATTTTAAGTCCTAATCAAACCGAATTTCAAAATTATATTTCACCATCCCTAATTTAGGGCTGAGGAAGTTTTAAGAAAATACGAGCGATGATCGTCATTTTAATCCCTTTTATTTTTACATCTCAATTCTCACATTATTCCTTAGGGTAGTAGGATTATCCAATATTTTGCTTGAACCCATAGCTGTCTATGGAAATAATAGAACGTCATGTAAAGGACTAGGGAGTCCCGGAACTAATTAGCAGGGTGATGCCGCCTTAGACAAGCAATAATCCTACCAACGTAACGTAAAATGTCATGTATATTTATTTTTTTGCAAATTAAATTTTAACTGGATAAATATACCATTTAAGTAACGTAAGATATTTTTTCTCATCATTTATGAATTTGCAGGAAAATGGATTAAATTTGAGTTAAAGCGGGTGTAGCTCAGTTGGTAGAGCGTCAGCTTCCCAAGCTGAAGGCCGTCGGTTCGAGACCGATTACCCGCTCTAGACTATTTTTAATGAACACTGTTTACCGTGAATTAGGATTACCCCTGTTCAAAATTTCTTGTTTAGATAATACCAAAACAAGATTTTTATCAGGTATTCAAAGATATTGAATCCCCAACTTGAATCCAAGAGGTCTAACAACATATAACCGAAGGGGATTTTACTGAATTGCCACAAATTAATAGATCCTCCAATATCTCTGTGAGCTGTTATTTTTTTCTATATTTATGATACTATTTTTCAAGCAAGACGGGTAGGTTTTCATCTTCTAGTAATTCTCCTTAAATTAAGCTAAACAAATCAGGAATTTATGAAATCGATAGAAGTTAGATTGCCACAGGATTTTGACAAATCCTTTATCGTATTCAAAGAACAAGGCGACTATTTCCCTTGCCCCTGGCATTATCATCCAGAATATGAACTCGTTTTAGTATTAAAAAGTACAGGAAGGCGCATGGTTGGTGATCATATAGGATACTTTCAGGAGGGAGATTTGGTTTGTTTGGGGCCCTACCTTCCGCATGTCTGGGTCAATGATTCCATTTATATCAATGGCCAGGCTGATTCCCCCGCGGAAGCTATTGTCATCCATTTTCAGGAACATTTTTTGGGGGAAGAATTCCTGAACATTCCCGAAATGGAAACGCTGAAAAACTTTCTTAAACTTTCGGTAAGGGGAATTGCCCTACATGGTAATACGAAAGAACAGATCAATGCACTTATGAAAGGGATGGTCCACATGAATGGCATTCAAAGGCTTTCCAGCCTCCTCTCAATTTTTGATATCCTATCCCAAACCAAAGAATATAAGCTGTTGGCAAGTCCGGGTTATCTGGATCAAGTGGATCCTCAGGGATCTGATCGACTATCAAAAATTAAAGAATATATTTTCAAAAACTTTGACAAGGACATCACTTTGCCAGAAGTAGCGTCGCTCGCCAATATGGCAGTAACCACCTTTTGCAATTTCTTCAAAGAGCAGTACCGGATCACCTTTGTTGAATACCTTAACACAGTGAGGATTGGTCAAGCATGCAAATTGCTTTCAGAAAATGATATGAATATCGTGGAAGTAGCCTTTGAATGCGGCTTTAAAAACCTCGCAAACTTCAACAGACAGTTTAAAAAGCACAAAAATATGACTCCCTCACAATACAGGAAAGTTGTAAATATGCAAGAGGTCGCTTAGGCTCACCTAATAAAATCTAAACGAAAACCCATCCGCATCCCGCAGGGTAATCCTCAATCTAACAATTCGGTTTACTCAACGATAAACCAACAAGCGATGGACTGCGTTTCCAAAAATAAAAAATAAGAAAGACAAAGGAAGCTTATTATATCTGCCTTTGTCTGTGAAATGGAAAACGGCGTTTCCTTTCAAAACCGAATAATCGTCCCCGCAATATGGCGGGTCTGGTTTTCCTTATTAAAGTAATAAGTGACCAAGGCTTCCGATTCATTCAGCACTACAGCCCATGGATAACCTATATCCGTACTCCCTCCATCTTCCCTCAATACAATTTCCTCTGCCGTATCAAAATCCGTACATTCCGCATTCAGAATCCTTGCACGAATCCCAAAAGGCTGGTGCCTGTACCCATATACCAACAAGACCCGGTCATCGGGCAAGCGAAGAGCCTGAAGGGGATGCCCTTTAAAACCCATGGACTGCCAAGGTTCAAAACTTTTTCCCCCGTCGGTTGACCGTGCAATCACCGCTTGACCCTCGTATCTTTCAGTGCGGATAAATGCGACTACGTCCCCTTTGGGAGTCTCGTAAACAGAGGCTTCATTAAACTCCACCTCTTTATCCAATGCCACCAGACAGGAATACTGCCAAGTGAGCCCTTTATCGTTGGAAATCAGCAAATGGTTGGATGTCTTTCTGGGCGATTGTTGATCGTGGGTAGCTACCACCCAAAAGATCCTCCCATCCTTCCCTTCATATAAAGCTCCACGGTTATATGCCGGTACCGGATCTCCCGTTGGAGTAAAATTGATTTCCGTTTGGACATGTGGCGGATAAAAAGGGCCCTTCCAGGATTTCCCCCCATCCATGGATCGGACTACATAGCCTCCCAAAAAAACATATCCCGAGCCGGTCCTAAAGTGTGGTTCTCGGAGATTTTGTCTGTCGTCCGCCGAAATCTGTGTCCAACCGTAGCTTGTACAAAGCAGGGTGCCGTCCGAAAGTTGTAGCAAGCATGGGTCTTGGGAACCCCCAAAATCATGCGCATACAAAAGCTCAGGCTCACCGGACCAATTAATGCCATCTTTGGACGTCATCTGAACGAGGTAGCTGTTCGGATCGGTATGGCTGTATCCCTTGGAGCCAAAATTCCTCCGGTTTGGTGCTCTTCGAAAGGACAGTAAAAACTCCCCGTCGGGTTTGCGGACAACGGAAGGAAATGCCGCATAGTATCTGTCGTCCTGATAAATCAGGATGTCTTTGACTTTCTCGACGACTCGTTTTGAACTGTCAGCTGGATCGTAAGTTCTTTCTGCAAAAACTGCCACTGAAAAATAAAAACTTGCTATAAAAAAGAAACTTTTTAGAGGTACATACATTGGATGGGTAATTTTAGTTGACTGATTGGAATTTTTGCACGGTATCTTTTATATTTTCGTTTTCATGTGAGGAGTAATACTTGACCCAACGATCCTTTTTAGGGAATATCTCTCTAATATAGCTGTTGTCCCCTCCACTGGCAATAGCATGGTCAATTCATTGTTGTGCCAAAGCCCTGTGGTGTAAAAGCCCGGCTTTCGCACCTCTTTCTTGAAATAGATGGGGTCCCATGACTAATCTGCATTCCGCCAAAAAGAGGAAATTGGTATCGCCTAGACGGGAGCTCATTTAACCATAGCTCCAATCCGCATAAGGAACTCCGGGAAACATTGTCACAAATTCGAGTGCTCATATTTCGCAGTATGATGCATGTGCTTTTAGAATTGTTTCGAACGTCTTACCTTAACCTTCAGTATAAACCTCCGAAAATTCTCTCGAAATATCGCTTTCACTGGATTTTTTTTTGACCCCATATTTTCGGGCAAAATGGCGAATATGAAAATTGGGAGATGTGACTGATACTATTTTTCACATTAATGGTTCTTTCTTTTTAAAACTCTTTCGCCTATTTTAATTATTACATTAAATAATTAAATTAATGTCATAAAAGTAAAGTTTTATGAAGTCTGTAGAAATAAGATTGCCCCAGGATTTTGATAAATCATTTATTGTATTCAAAGAAAAAGGTAAGTTTATCTCCTGTCCCTGGCATTACCATCCCGAATATGAACTGGTCCTGGTATTGAAAAGTACAGGTAAAAGAATAGTTGGCGACCATATCGGCCATTTTCAAACAGGTGACCTGGTCTGTGTTGGGCCATACCTTCCGCATGTTTGGGTAAATGATTCCATTTACGTCAACGGACAGGCCAAACATGGGGTTTATGCCATTGTAATCCATTTTAAGGAAGATTTTCTAGGAGAAGAATTCATGAAAATCCCGGAAATGGATGCCTTCAGGAATTTTCTAATCTTGTCTCAAAGGGGAATGGCCTTTACCGGAAAAACCAAGGAACAAATCAATGCATTGTTAATTGGTATGATCAACATGAATGGAATACAGCGGCTTTCTACTTTATTGTCGATTTTTGATATTCTGTCTAAGACCAAGGAATACGAATTTCTGGCAAGCCCGGGTTATGTAGGGCAATTGGATTGTCCAAAAAGAGATAGACTTTCCAAAATCAAAGACTATATTCTCAAGAATTTTGACAAAGACATTTCATTGCCGGAAGCTGCGTCCATGTCCAATATGGCGATAACTACTTTCTGTAATTTCTTCAAAGATCAATGCCGAAGCACTTTCGTGGAATATTTGAATTCAATCAGGATAGGTCAGGCGTGTAAATTACTTTTGGAAAATGATGATAATGTGGTAGAAATAGCATATAAATGCGGTTTTAACAACCTTGCCAATTTCAACAGGCAGTTTAAGAAACACAAATCAATGACTCCGACACAATATAGAAAATTGGTCAATGTCACTGAAGTGGCCTGATATCTAAATCATAATTTAGTCAATTTGGTGAGTTCCACCTTACTTACAAACATTTCAGCACCCTCTGACTGGATTTGGATTTTTCCTTTTTTAGGTTTTACAGAGGTGGCATGGTTAACAAGGATTCCGTTCAAATATATGGTGATATCCTCGCCAACAACCACACATTCCAGCAGGTTCCATTCCCCTACAGGCTTTTCAACATCCCTTGCTCCTCGGAAACCCAATTCATCTTTCCATTCAGGATCACGGCCAAACCAATTGATTCGGCCCTTATTTACCGTTACAAGCTCTCCTCCCGGTTGAAAAACCGGACTTGAACCCTGTTTTTCGGAGGCAACAGGACTGGTAATTGAAAATTTATCCGTTCCATCTCCGACTACAATAAAATCCCCGGTACCCCCTTCAATGATTTGACATTCGATAGAATTCATCCAAATTCCGGAGTATGCACCATCTTTCCCTTGGGAGTGTAGTAATACCCCACTGTCCCTTGTCTTATCCTCCCTGGGCGCAAAGGTTTCCTCGCCCCATTTGAATTGTACCGCCAACTTATAATTTTTGTAATTTTTATCGGTGGTTATGCAGCCCCATTCTTCACCGGATATGCGGATCAGGCCATCCTTCACCGTAAAAACTTGCTTTGGATCATTGTTTCTTCCCCTGTCTTTTAAAAAAACATACCAGTTATCCAGGTTTTTACCATTGAACAAAGGGGTTGTCTTACCTTCCTGAAACAAGGTGTTTTCATATCCCTTCGTTACCTGAGCATTGCCGTCCTCCAATATAAGGGTCAGAGGTATTAAAAAAGAAAGAATTAAAATTGCGTTTTTTTTCATGATTGTTTATTTTGGATTAATTAATATTTATTCGATTTTGATCCTCAATTCCCACCGGATTTTAGAAAAGCAATTAGATTGGCCATGTCCTCTTTAGTCATGGTCTGTTCAAGTCCATCTGGCATTAAAGAAAGTCCGGGATTATGGATTGAAACTATATTGGTGCGGAGGATGGATTCATTACTGCCAAACGCTGTTCGAAGGGTCATGCTATTTTCTGATTCTGCGGATACCCACCCAGAAATGGACCGGCCATCTTTTGTTTGGACGGTAATGGCCTGATAAGCAGGCAAAACCTCATAATTGGGAACAATAGTATGTAAAAGCAGTGCATCACCAGGCTGGTTGTTTACACCGGTAAGGTCTGGGCCAACTTCACCTCCCTCGCCTGCATAGGTATGACAGGAGGAACAGGTTTTCTCAAACACTCCCTTCCCCGACACCGGGTCTCCAGGGTTTTC
>DATHWC010000385.1:0-9266 GCA_035460985.1 Lunatimonas sp. | reverse complement strand
ATATACCTCCTGCCCTTCCAGTTCGGCAACGGTCTTGTCAAATATCATTTCCCAGACGGCGGATTTGATCGCCTCGAAGGAAGTGAAATAATTATAAAATTCCTCCTCCTTCATATTGAGGGATTTGGCAAACTTAAATATGGAAGCAGGCTGCCTCCCATGTTCCAAAATATGTTCTACATAACCATTGACGATGGCCTCTCTGTAATCGATTTGATTTTCTATATTTTCTGTCATGAGTTGTTTAAGTCATTTTAATTGACAGCATAACAAAAGAAACTATCAAGAGGTTTATCAATTGGTTCGATTAATTTTATTATCGGAATTATCTGAGTTAAATAAAACAAATAAATCAGCTATTTTTTTTAAAATAAAACCAATTGCAAATACTTTTACGTTAATATGTCGGAGAAAAGAAGTGACTAAGATGAACTATAAACGATTACTGGTTTTTTTGATTTCGGGTTTGTTGGTTGGGGGGACATTTTCATGCTATCCGGATGAGGAAGTACCTGTTATTACGGAAAACAATGTAAAGGAAGCCATTTATCAGACCATGAAGGAATGGTACTTCTGGAATTCACAGATTCCGGATAATGTGGACGTGACAAGTTACCCTTCATATACCCATTTACTGTCCGGGTTGATATTTCAGCCACTTGACCGTTGGTCTTACCTGACTACCCGGGAAGCATTCGACAGGTCTTTTACAGGTCAAAATGCAGGCCATGGTTTTGGATTTGGTATCGGGGAAAATGGAAACCCATACATTTCCTTTGTCTATACGGAATCCCCGGCCGGGAAAGATGGATGGCAACGGGGTTGGGAAATTGTAGGCGTTAACGGGAGGCCAGTAGCTGATTATCGGGTAGGCAATGGCTACAACTTTCAACTAGGGCCCAATACACCTGGCTTCCAAAACAATTTTACGCTACGTCTTCCTGACGGAACTGCTATCACCCGTACTTTGGCCAAGGCGGATTACCAATCAAATTCCGTCCTACATACGCAGATCTTTCCAAGAGATGGAAAAAATATAGGATACTGGGCCTATAACGGCTTTCAGGCCACTCGGGGTCAAACGCCTACCAAAAGCCTCGAAGTGGAAGATGCCCTTAAATATTTTGAAGAGAACAATATTCAAGAGTTAATCTTAGACTTAAGATATAATGGCGGCGGATCGGTAGACGTCGCCGAACAGATAATGAATGCCCTGATTCCCGCTGCCCATTCCGGGAAATTGATGTATACCAATGCGCTTAATGGCGACAAATCCAACTTAAACGAATCCGAGAATTTCAGCAAAACAGGAAGTTTGGAAATTAGCAAGTTAGTATTCATCACATCTAGAAACTCCGCGTCTGCCTCTGAATTGATTATTAATTGCCTTGAACCATATATGGATATAACTTTGGTGGGAGCTAATACTTATGGCAAGCCTGTGGGGTCCTTTCCACTATCCCGCTTTAATACGGCCCTTTCCACCAACGATGTGGAACTGGTTCCGATTACCTTCGCAATAGCCAATGCAAATGGAAAAGCGGAGTACTACGACGGGTTTCCCGTAGATGTTCTAGTCAACGACGACATCTCCCGCAACTGGGGAGATCCCGATGAAATCCGGCTTCGTGCAGCCTTGGATTATTTGGAGTTTGGCTCACTGACTCCTACGACAAGACGGAGTTATGTGGATCATGGCTGGGATATGATTGATAATTTTGAAGGGTTGGAAAAGGAATTTCCGGTTTACTAGATTTTGATAAACCGCAAAGGGCGCAGAGTAGGCGCTAAGGACGCAAAGATTTTTTTAAATCTTCGTGGAAATTAAGACGTCTACAGAACTCTTAATAAGAGGACCGCAAAGAACTCAAAGTTGGCTAGAAGTCTCTATATTCTCTGAGTCCCTTAGTCTCTCCGTCTCCTCAGTGGTTCCCTTTTTTGTTTCCCGCAACGGCTGCAACGGGTACTGCAAAATTAGAAATCTCTATGCTCTCAGTCCCTTTGTCTTTTCGTCGCCTCAGTGGTTCCTTTTTTGTTTCCCGCAACGGCCGCAACGGGTACTGCGAATTTAGAAATCTCTATGTTCTCCGAGTCCCTTAGTCTCTCCCTCCCCTCCACGGTGCCATTTGTGGTCCCTTTTTTAAGCGGAGTATTACCTAAGACTTACTTGGCTTCTACGATTCCTTCCAGTCCTTTGTGCTGCTCCGGCTTGCGCAGGAAGGCAATGAATACTGCGCCGAGCAGGGCCACGCCGATCAATACCGAAAAACCAATAGTATAGCCAACCGCTTCGCTGTACAACACGCCCAACAAGACGGGAAAAAGTGCTTCGGCGACTCCATCGGCCACGAGGATAATCCCCATCGTCCTTCCCAAAGCCTTGATCCCAAATAAATCAGCAGCCATCAATGGGATAATCATATAATCTCCGCCCAATCCAATACCAAAAATCACAGCAAAAATATAGATCCTCCCGGTGAAATCAGGCACAAGAAGCAAGGGAATCGCGGACGCCACAATCAGGTAAATCGCCAGCATCACGTACTTTCGGTTAAAAATATCCGCCAAAAAGCCCATCAATACCCGTCCGATCAAACTCGAAAGCAAAACAAAGGACATGACCTGCGCCGCATTGGTTTGGGAAAAGTCCATATCACTGAGATATAATTTGATGTGCTGGCTGACCCCACCTACTACCCCAATGGAACACATACTGCCTATGGCCAGCAGATAGAAGTTGCGGTCCCTGAGGATCTCGCGCATGGTAACCCCTTTAATCGCCGGTATGGCCAGTTGCTTTTTGCTGGGATTGGCCCTTTCCTTATGGGCGTTGTCCCGGATAAAAAACGCCACCCCGAAGATCAACACAAAGCCAATTCCCCCCAAAATTGCGAGCGCTGTGTTCCAGTCGAACATCGCTTCCAGCTTGGCCGCCAATATGGGAACGACTGCTCCCCCCGCACCAATACCCAGATAGGCGATTCCCATGGCTTTGCCCCTGTTTTTGTCAAACCAGCGGGATATCAAAACCTGTGAAGGCAAAGGCCCGGCAAAAACATACCCCAAAGCATTGAAAACATAAAACACATAAAACAATTCCAGCGAACTGCTAAAGGCAATACCGATAAAAGCAATCGCCAACATCACTGCCCCAGTCATCATCAGGCTCCTGGGGCCATATTTGTCAATCAACCATCCCGCAAAAAACCCAAATAAAGGAGCTACAATAAGCTTTCCCACCGCATTTCCGGAAGTGATCTGTGTCCTTGACCAGCCCCGCTCTTCCATGATAAAGTCAAAAAAGAAAGGCAGTCCATAGATCCCGAATCCGACAACAGCAAAAAGCGCCAAAAATGCCGTAACAATGATATATGTTTGCGAACTCTGAGGTGCGCTATTTTCTATTTCGGGTGATATTGTCTTTTTATCCATTCTCAGGCTATGATTTATAAATTTTATGGTGCCATAATAATATGGCTTTTCGGTTTAAATTCATTGTAACTCAACTTATATTTTATACGGATCCCCAAACTGATCACACCAATGGTAAACAATCCAGTTTAGAAAAAAGAAATCCCCACCGAATAACTCCGGTAGGGATCGTCATTTATAATCTAGGAATACTCAAGCCTCCATCGACCATGATAACCTGACCTGTGGAATAAGGGAAGTTACCTGTAGCCAAAGAAGCGACCGCAAGCCCTACATCTTCGGGAAGACCCCATCGGGAAGTAACACACAGCCCTTCCGCCAGAAGTTTGTCGTATTTTTCCTTGACACCCGAAGTCATATCCGTGGCGATTATACCCGGCCTTACCTCATAAACAGGTATATTGAATTCGCCCAACCGTACAGCAAATAGCTGCGTTGCCATGCTCATTCCTGCTTTTGCCACGCAATACTCCCCTCTATTTACAGAGGCGATGGTCGCTGAAATGGAGGAGACATTGATGATACATCCCTGAAATTCCGGATCGGCATTCTTTTGGGAAATCATCCAATTGGCAGCTGTCTGTGAGAGAAAATAGACCGAGTTCAAGTTAGTCTTCAGCACATAATCAAAACTTTCCTCCGTAGCTTCCAAGATATCCTTCCGCTCTTTTGGTGCCACTCCGGCATTATTTACCAAAACATTTAACCTACCAAATTTTTCTGAGATTGTATCAAAGATACCTTTTCTCTGGTCAGCAGCTGATACATCTCCCCGACAATAAACGACTTCTGCTCCAAGCGATCTCAATTCTTCCAAACTGTCAGCCGTGTCCTGCTCCGCACGCATCCCATTGATAGCCAGGTCAAACCCATTGTTGGCCAGACATTTTGCTATACCCAATCCTATTCCCCGGGATCCTCCGGTCACTAAGGCAACTTTCTTCATCTTACAGTTCCGGGATATCTACCCAACTTCTTTTTTCCCAGCTTTCTATGCCTTTTTCAGCCAACTGTACTCCTTTGGCGCCCTCTTTCATTCCCCAAGGGAAAGGCTCATCCAATACCACATGCTTGAGAAACAATTCCCACTGAACTTTAAAAGCATTGTCAAATACTTCCTGCTCCGGCACTTTTGACCAGCCTTCATAAAAATCAATTGGCTGAACTATGTCCGGATTCCATACCGGCTTCGGCGTACTGCCATAGTGTTGGATATAACACTCCCTAAGACCAGCTACTGCGGAACCTTTCGTCCCATCCACTTGAACAGTCAAAAGGTCGTCCCTTCGAACTCGGACAGTCCATGACGAATTGAAATGGGCAACGACGCCTCCCTCCAGCTCGAAAGTGGCATAAGCCGAATCATCTGCTGTACATTTGTATGGTTTTCCTGCTTCGTCTACACGCTCTTTGACATGGGTGGCACCGTAACAGGAAACAGCCTTAACCTTTCCGAATATATTATCCAACACATATCTCCAATGACAAAGCATATCTACGATGATACCACCATCGTCTTCCTTGCGGTAATTCCAAGAAGGGCGCTGTGCGGGTACCGTATGTCCTTCGAAGACCCAGTAACCAAACTCTCCTCTAACCGATAGAATTTCTCCAAAAAATCCGTTCTCGATAAGGCGTTGTATTTTTCTAAGCCCGGGTAACCAAAGTTTATCCTGTACTACGCCATGTTTCACCCCTGCTTCTTCACATAGCGCATGCAACTCAAGGGCTGTTTTGACATCCACGGATACTGGTTTCTCACAATAGACATGTTTGCCCATTTTTATCGCCTGCTTGACGGCATCGGCTCTTCTCCCGGTAGTCTGTGCATCGAAATATATACTGTAATAAGAATCGTTCATTACCGAACCCAGATCGGTTGTAGTTTTGGTTACGCCTGACATCTTAGTAAGGTCATCCAGTTTTGATTGGTTTCTTCCAACCAAAATAGGGTCTGGCATTATCGTGTCGCCATTAGAAAGCTTAACGCCTCCCTGTTTGATAATGGCCACGATACTTCTCATCAGGTGTTGGTTGGTGCCCATTCTTCCGGTCACCCCGTTCATTATTATACCTACTTTGTGTTCCATGGTATGCGTTTAAGTTTTGGTTATTCGGTCATTCAAATAATTGATCTGCTGACTGTTATTAACAGTCTTTATAACTTTTGACTATTTTATTTAAGAAGTCATGTTGGTCGGTCGCCCAAAGACGGTCAGAAAATATCTCCACCTCGTTAAAGCCATTAAATCCAGCCTCTTCTACCCAGCCTCGGATTTTTTGTATGGGTATGCAGCCTTCTCCCATCAGTCCCCGGTCATTGAGCATATCCACTGTCGGGCTCAACCAGTCACAGATATGAAATGCCATAAGATTGCCGTTGGCTCCGCACCTTTTGATTTCTGTTTCCAAGTGTGGATCCCACCATAGGTGGTACACGTCAGCCGCTACTCCTACATACTCGGAACCTATAGCTTCGGCCATGTCATTGGCTTGCTCCAACGTGTTTACTGCGGAGCGGGTATCCGCATACATGGGATGTAAGGGCTCTATGGCCAGTTTTACTCCTTTATCTATGGCATAAGGCAGGACTTTCTCTATCCCTTCCTGAATTTGTGACCGGGACACTTCCAGTGATTGTCCCGGATCCGCCCCACAGACCAACACGATCATTTCAGCCCCAAGGGCGGCAGCTTCATCCACCGCCTTTAGATTGTCGTCAATGGCCTTTTTTCGGGTTTCCGATGAGGTGGAAGGAAAAAAGCCTCCTCTTACCAATGAGACAATTTCCAACCCGTGAGCTCTCAACCGGTCCCCAGCAGCAGTAATATTTCGGCCTTCAAGGTATTGCCTCCATACAGAGATGCCTTTCACCCCCGCCTTTTCATAGTTTTCTCCCGCCTCTTCCAGTGTCCACGACTTAGTCGTGATCGTATGGATGCAGAGTTTGCTCAGGTCTTGAATAGGTCCTACGCTCATGACAGGCAATTAAAAAAGGTGTAGTACTTTTCTTCGGAGATAATTCGGGAAACATACAGTGCCAACTCCCTGGCATGATAATCACCCCACATGCTGGATTCCTCACAAGCTATGTTCTGTCCCTTGGGAACATTGTCCCAACCATTAGGTTGGTGATAAATTGAATGCAAAAGAATTCCCTGATGATTTGGATTGGTGCTCAGATACGGTTCCTGAAGAATGGTTTTAAGAACTGTTAAGCCCGCCTGCCAGTATTTGGTTCCGCTTTCAGTATCGCCATTTTCCTTCAGGTACTTGCCTAATCGCAGCAAACCCTGGGCACCAATGGCAGCAGCGGAACTGTCTACTGGTTCATAGGCATTATAAGGATCCGCCGGTTTGGAAAGGTAATCCCCAAGCTTGTGAAGCTGCGGTGCTCCGGTATCCCAATAAGGTACTCCGTCGGTTGGTGTATGTTCGATATAGAAATCACAGGTCGCCTTTGCAGCCTGTAGCATAAATTTTTCGATATCAGCCCTAGAGCCATATGCAGCCAAGTCATCGTCCGACAGCGTCTGTATGTATTCAAGTTCCTCAGCAAATCCGCACATTGCCCAAGCCAAACCCCTGGTCCAGGTGGAAAAACCTGTATATCCTTGCTGGGAATTAGGGCAACGGAAATTGCCGTCGTTGGTGTTGAAGACACTCTCATGGGCCGTCCTTCCCCAGAGATCATAACGGTCTCTACCTTGGCCATAAAATACAGAATAGTCTGCAGTGGCTTTAGCATGTTGCAAACCTCTAACCAGAAGATTTACACGCAGGTCATTCTCTTCCTGCAATACATGGCCCAGGCTGTGGCTTAACATCAAAATTCTAACAGTCCGGATCGTATCCACAAATAGGGAGTGGGGGCCGTTGAACGAATAAATATAACCTCCGTCTTTGATAGTTGTCCAGCGGCTTGCCTGAACAGCTCCCGATATTTTAAGGGCCAACTCATAAAAATTCTTTTCCCATTCATTATAGGGGATCTTACCTTCCACCATCAGGCGGAGTAGGTTTCCGTAGGTGCTGGCATTGTTGAAGCCATGGTCATGTACACCGGTATGACTAATATGGGGAGCCATGAGCTTTAGCGTTTCTTCTTTAGCTTTGTCCAAATACCTCTGCTCACCGGTGGCGTCAAATTGCAGAATAGACGACCCAAATTGAAATCCCTGTGTCCATTCTGTCCAACCACGGGTGTCGTATTTCCCATTTACGGTGAATACCGGTGACCCTTTATCCTGTGGATAGTCTCTTTCAATGGCCTCAATTTTTTCGCCTGATAGCTGCCAAAATTTATCCAGTGATCCTTTCAGGTCTTCGGGCTTAATGTCGAAATCTATAGTAATCATTTTTTTTAGGGGATAAGAATTATTTTGATTAAAATTCAAATGCTATACTTCCGCCAAATAATCAACGGCTTTTCAAACTACAAAAAGCTTGCACTTTTTAACTTGACGATAAAGGTAACTTCTCTCAAGTTATATTTAAAGGCATTTTCTAATTTATAACTGGTACTTTTCGTTTTCTGTATACCGGAATTCCGATGGGGTAAGCCCCGTTTTCTTTTTAAAAATGCGGCTGAAATAAGAGGGGTCATCGTAATTCAGCTGATAAGCGATTTCCTTATTTGAAAGATCGGTATAAATAAGATATCTCTTAGCTTGTAGAATCAACCGTTCCATAAGCAGTTCTCCCGCTGTGTTACCGGTGATTTTTTTGACATATTTGTTAAGTAATGCCGGGGAAAGTGATAATTGGTTGGCATAGTCCTGCACCAGGTGATTCTGAATAAACTGTTGTTCCAAAAGTGCATTGAACTGCTGAACAATCTTGAAATGGGGATCCAGCATCTTTTTTTTCTCAGCAAAATATTGCACATAATATTGCTTGCATTTGAGTAAGAACACCTGTAAATAACTTCTTAAAATTTCCCTACCCAGTTCCTGACGGGCTGTATACTCTTTTTTGATCATTTGGATCAGGGCAAGAATTTCTATAAAACCCACACTATCCAGATTCAGTATAGGAACCATGGTCGGGTTGTTGAAAAATGGCAACTGAAACAACAAATCCTCATGAAATGTATCCAACGCATAAAAATCCTTGGAAAAAACCATCAGGTATCCGTGGTAATCCTCCTCCCGGGAGATTAAATGTACCTGCCCAGGTGATAAAAAGTGAATGCTGTTAGATTGGATAGTGTGCGTCGCAAAATCAATTTCATGTTTGCCTGCCCCATTGACAAATACACATATTTCGTAATATTTGTGTCGATGAGGTCGGTCTGTTTCATGCGGATAGGTGCTGTTGTTTATCGTTTTACCCTGGACCTCATACAGTTGAAATGCCTGTTGTTGAGGGCTGTGGGGCATTTCATACGTTTTGATGGAGTCCAACATAGAAAATTCAGGTACGCAGTTTGAGTATATACGCTACAAAAGAAAAAGAATTTGCGCACTTAGCAAAGTTATTCTCCGTATTCAAATGAGGATCTGCCCATCTCCCAGCTCCCATCTTTCAGTATACAAGTAAGTTGATGGGTTGATGGACTCAGTCTTTCAGTCTCTAAATCCCTCAGTCTCCTATCTTCCGTCTTCTGTCTTCTGTCTTCCGTCTTCCGTCTTCTACCTCCCGTCTCCCCCCTCTTCCATCAAACAAAACTCCGCGGCGAAGCACCGTAATGCTTCTTGAAGAGTTTACTAAAATACTTGGGATCGTTAAATCCACATTCAAACCCCACCTCAGAGATATTCATTTTCTTTCTTTACCTGCTCTGTGGCATAGGGAAGTATATAAAGTCCGGTAGTAATCGTTGCAAACCAGAG
>DATHWC010000384.1:0-7141 GCA_035460985.1 Lunatimonas sp. | reverse complement strand
ATGCAAATTTGGTAACCGCCGTTTCCTTGGTCGGAACCTCCTCGGGTAGTGAAATTTTGATCAAAGACAACCGCTACATATACCTTTCCATTCCTGCGGATAGTAAATCCCGAGAATTTTCGGTTGGTGTCTGGCACGGAGCTTCGGAAAATCAGCAGCACGTCGAGACACTTAGTTCGCAAATGGATACCTCCTTGCCGAAGGTTGAGCGAGGCAGCCAATCCCGCTGGAAAGAAAAGGTGCTTACAAAGGGCCAATTAGCTCCGGATACCGCACTATTTGTCACGGATAAGTTAACATTACCTGTTCCCAATCCTTGGAGCCGAAATGTGCGGGTGGTGGATATGGCTTTTTTTAATAGTAAGAAAGCTGCGGTTGTTACCTTCGAAGGGGATGTTTGGATATTGGATGGGATTAGCAAGAACTTGGATAAACTTTCTTGGAAACGCTTTGCTTCTGGCTTTTATGAACCTCAATCCATAGCCGTAGTAGATGGGGAAATCTATGTATATGGGAAAGAAGGAATAGTAAGACTCCATGATCTGAATGGTGACGGGGAGGCGGATTTTTACGAAAATTTCTCCAACCTGATGGCACAGTCTATTGAAACCCGGGAATGGGCCAGTGATATGGTCGTTGATCCTGCCGGGGGATTTTATATAGCCAAATTTGGAGCCTTGGATATGGGACCTGAAACTTCCTCACCCAAGGCCATTATGGGTTTCCGCGCCGGATCCCAACACGGGGGTGCCGTGCATAAAATTTCAGCAGATGGGCGTTCCATGTCACAAGTTGCTTCCGGCTTCCGGGGACCTTATTTGGGCATTGATCCAAAAACAGGGTTTCTGACAGGTTCTGATCAGCAGGGACATTATATGCCTTCCACACCCATCATGGCCATCAAACAGGGCGATTATTATGGCGTGCCAGCTACTGCGCACCGTGCGGAAATTCCCGAAATAACTCCCCCCTTGGTATGGATACCTCATGCGGAGGACCGATCCGGTGTAAGCCAGGTTTGGGTTCATAGCGATGAAATGGGTCCGCTTAATGGTAATCTGGTGCATCTTTCATACGGTAGACCGGGATTGTTTCAAGTGTTGGTTGACGATACGGGAAAGGCGCTACAGGGAGCGGTCACGGTAATTGAGGCTGATTTCCCGGCGCCCACCATGAAAGCTGAAATGAACCCCGGAGATGGATTGATGTATATTACAGGATTTTCCCTTTGGGGTCACAATTCGGAGACATTAAGTGCGATGTTAAGATTACGCTACACCGGAAAAGAAAGTCATCTTCCGGAGAAATTTCAGGCCAGGGATGCTGGAATAATGATTCGTTTTGCCACTACGCTTCAGGGAGAAGCGGCTCTGGATCCATCAAATTATACGGTGAAAAGATGGAATTATCTTCGAACTGAAAAATACGGATCAGGCCATTTTAAATTGGATGGCGAGAATGGGGAAGAACAGCTTCCGATTTTGGATGTGCAGTTGTCTGAGGATAAAAAGGCCGTATTCTTGGTTGTTCCCACGATGACCGAAGTGCAGCAGATGGAGGTTGGTTATTCACTTTTAAGCACTTCCGGAATGGAAATAGATGATAAACTCTGGTTGACTGTTAACGATATTGCGGCACCCAACTTACTCTCTGAAGGGTTTAAAGAGTTAGACTTTGACATGCTTCTAGCTTCGGCCAATATTTCTTCTGTTTCTAATATGGAAGACTTAAAGCCCACCTTAGAGCGTGGCAAAGACCTATATACAAAGATGAACTGTAATGCATGTCATTCCATTGACGGAATTAACGACGGAAAGATCGGCCCGGGCATGCAGGGGATATATGGTTCGGAGCGGGAATTTAAGGATGGTACGTCCACAATAGCAGATGCATCATACCTTAAAGAGTCAATCGTAGCACCAAGTGAAAAAATAGTCAAAGGGTTTGATGAGGGTATGCCGTCGTTTCTAGGCGTACTTACGGAAAATGATATCCAATCTTTGGTAATATATATACAGTCTTTATAAGTGAGGTTTTAAAATACGGCGAATTAGTCCAATCTTTTACCTTGCTCGTCCCAACCCTGTGAACAGAATGATGAAGTTTTGGACGGTTGGTAGTTAACCGCTTCAAGTTCAGGTGTTTCCATTTTTATGTATCCCCTAAACCGTGATTCGAGGGCAAAATCCAGAATGCCACTTGTCAAAAGGGAGCGCTCCACAGGATATGGAGGGACTCCCGTTTCAAAGAGCTGTTCTATGTTCTTGACGAGACAGCCGAAATGGTGGTGCGGTTTTCCGGGTTGAAGCCGCATTAGCGTTGCGTAGGGTTGGTCTTGGTCAACTACATCCACGGCTACGGTAAAATCCTGAACCAGCCCTGTCATCAGGAACGCCGCGGCCAATAGTCCGTCAGCATATTCGATCACAAATACGGTAGGTGTAGGGACTAACGATTTAATGTCTCCCTGTTTTTTAGTCAAGCTATTTGAAATAGCCGTCTCAAATAATCGGGATACCCAGGCGTTGTTCGCCATGAAATCCCAGCAAGCATCATTCTCAAAGCATTGAACCGATCGTACCCCTGTTTCTCCACCCCTCCTGCGTTCCACTACTGCCTGCAAGGATTCCAAAACATGAAAGCCATAAATGTCCAATCCACTGTATGAAATAGCCACAGCATGGGTTTGCCGGACACCAAAAGGCGTATCGATTGCGGGAATGCGCCATGCAACCGGAACGGAAGACCCTGCAATCATGGGGAAATTCAGTTCCTTTGATAGTCCAACCATTCGTTTGGCCTGTCTCCAACTCCAGGATAGGTGCTTGTCATTAAATACAGGTACTGATTTCCCTGTTTCCCGAAACACATCCGTAATTTTCAAAAACATTTCAAACCGGGGATAAAGCTTTTGCTCTTTGTCATTCATAGGGTAGTCCCCATGCTCACCTATTAGCAAAATACCGTCAACTTCCAGGTTATTTCCTCCCAAAGTAAGTGCCTCTGATACCGTTCTGAAAATCGGAACGTTGTATTTGGCGGCCATTTCCCTACTCATATCGTTTTCAGGAACTTGTTCAGTAAACATCGAAACAATTTTTGACTTGGGGTAAGGCGGGTTTTGATCCTGATTAAAACCTTCCAGGTACTTGCCTACAATAACATCCGCATGGGAATTCGGACGATATTCCGTTATGATGGCGGCGATCCTTTTTGGGCTTCGGTGAGAAGAAGGCTGCCTAGCTGTTTTTGCATCGGAGTCGATTGGAAGAAATGTGGTAAAAGATGCCGCTACCGGGGCTAAACTTACATATTTCAAAATTTCTCTTCTTTTCATCTGTTTATTTTTTGTTTTTCAAAGGTCAGATGGAATCTCGCTTTGATAACCATCCCACCGTGTGAGGTTTTCCTCATGCTCGATTTCATGGGGGTATGTTTTAAAGGATGACAGCCGGCATGTTTCGACTGCGGTGTTAGTTCATGTTCGTATTCATCTGTTGTATTTCTGACAATTTATGGAATTAAGAATAACTAATAAATAAATATACTTGTTAAAACACATATAATTGCTAAAAATAACTACTTTTAATATGGTGTATTAAAAGTAATTATTTTCCATTAAAGATTGGTTTCCTATGATCAATAAATCCTCAATTTTCTCGGTGTTTGCATTTATTATTTTCACACTGCTCGTCGGGCAGCGTATTCTTGCACAACAAAATCCCGTAATAGGGGTAGGTGGTATATCGCATGAATCTAATTCATTCAGTTTGCAGAAGACAGACATTGAAGCTTTCGGTGTAAACTTAGAGATGCCCGAGACTGAACGAAAGGCCCGTTTTTTCTCCTTGGAAAATGCCAAAACCGTAAGCTCCGGCTATATAGCGGGTGCAAAAACGGAGGGAATTGAGCTGTACCCCGCGCTTTTGGCCGGTGCCAGGCCGGATGGGCCTGTCACGGATGCCGCTTTTGATAAGTTGGTAAGTGCCATGATTGATCAACTTAAGTCAGGACCGAAGCTTGAGGGCATATTACTTAACCTGCACGGTGCCATGGTGGTGGAATCCCATTATAGTGGAGATGAGGAAATAGTAAGGAGGGTCCGGGAGGCCTTTGGCCCGGCAATGCCAATTGTCGTTAACTTGGATTTTCACGCCAATATAACACCTGAAATGGTAGACCTTTCGGATGTAGTAATTGTATATAAAGAGAACCCCCATGTTGATACGTATGAAAGGGGGTTACAGGCGGTGAATATCATGGCTAAGATAGTTCGGGGAGAAGTTAAACCCACCCAGTTTTTAGTCAAGCCACCAATGGTCTATAACATTGTTTTTCAGCATACGTTTTCAGAACCCCTACTTCCCATTACAACAGCGAGCAAGGAACTGGAACACCAATCAGAGATATTGGCGGCGAGTGTGGTCGGTGGCTATCAATATGCCGATGTCCCTTGGATGGGACCTGCAGTGATAGTAGTTACGGATAATAATCCAAAGCTGGCGGAAAGGGAGGCAAACAGGCTTGCAGGTATGATGTGGGAGTCCCGGGAAAGAACCAGACTGAATTTACCCAACCCTGCGCAAGCAGTTCAAATGGCTATGGAGCATCAGGGACGGCCTGTGGTTTTGATAGATCAGGGAGATAATATAGGCGGTGGTTCGACTGGTGACAGTACATTTCTTTTGGAAGAATTGATAAACCAGGGGGCATCGGGGTTTGTCGTTGTGATTTTTGACCCGCAAGGATACCAGCTTGCTGAAAAAGCAGGTGTTGGTGATGATTTTTCCTTTGACGTAGGGGGGAAGATGGATGCCCAACACGGCAAACCGGTACCCATAACCGGCCATGTCCGTTCCCTTCATGTCGGTCAATACTTGGAAACAGAGATCCGACATGGGGGAGGAAGATACTGGAATATGGGAAAGACAGCAGTGATCCAGCTTGAAGGATCGACGTTGGATGAGCCTAATTTGGTATTGCTAACAACCCGTCCTTCCAGCCCAAACAGTGCCCATCAGCTAATTTCAAACGGAGTATATGTGGAAAGGCAAAAAATAATTGTAGTAAAGGGTGCTATAGCTCCAAAAGCTGCTTATGAACCAATAGCATCCGTGATGATTTCGGTTGACAGTCCGGGTGCTACCGCAGTTAATCCAGTTTACTTTGATTTTAAAAACGTACGAGCAGGGTTGTTTGGAATGGGTGAATAGGTTCTTATGTTCATTTGGAATCTTTGAGTGGGTGGACAGTTTTGGGAAGGGATTTTCTCCATAGATTGGCGAGAAAAGATCCCGATATATCCATCCACGTACCAAAAATTGCAGGAAACAACCCCATTGTGGCGGCTTTGCCCATATCCGACGCAATTCCTGCCGCCATACCTCCATTTTGCATGCCCACTTCGATGGCGATGGTACGGCAATCAATTTGATTCATTCCAAAAAATCTGCAGCTCCAATAACCCAACAAAAACCCAAGGGCATTATGAATGATAGCACCAAGCATCAAGAAAAGACCTAACGTCAGGAGACTGTCCCGCCCTGCTGCAATGATAATCGCTATGATCAACACATTGGCGCCCATGGCTACACCAGGCATGATGCCCTGTATCCAAGTCGATTTCGAACGTAAGAGGCGGTTGACAAGTATTCCCAAAATAACGGGTATAAAAAGCATCTTGATAATGCCAAACATCATGCTCATATAGTCTAGTGAAATATATTGGCCTGCCAAAAATTTCATTAACAGTGGGGTAACAAGTGGTGCCAGTAAGGTGGTAAAAGAAGTCAGCGTGATGGATAAGGGCAGGTTTCCTTTGGCCAAATAGGTAATAATGTTTGAGGAAACCCCACTTGGGGAGGATCCGATTAAAATGACACCAGCGGCAATTTCAGGTGGAAAGCCAAGAGCATAGGCCAAAATGACTGCCAAAATTGGCATGATGGTAAACTGACACCCCAAACCAATCAATACTCCTTTCGGCATGCGTAGAATTCCATAGAAATCGGTGATTCCCATCGTCGTCCCCATTCCAAACATGATCAACTGAATTAATGGTACTATCCAATCCTCTGTGGAAAACCCTAAAAAGACTGTGATGTGGTGTGGAAACATCAACGCCATGCCAACCGCAGCCAGAACCCATGCGGTGAATGAAAATCCTTTCACCGTTGACGAAAATTGAAATAAAATTAAAAATCCGACTATCCCTAACAAGGCAGCTAACTTTGCCATCGGATATATCTGAAAAAAGGTCAATACTAGGGCTGTAATCCAGATTGCTATTGAAAAGACCCCGAGTAGGATTGGTAAATTACTTTTCTTCCACATGGGTGAAAGCTATTGAATTTTATCAGCTTAATCAAGTGATTCTACACTATAAGCAGAATCGATTGGCTAGCGTCATTTGCATAATTTTTCAAAATTATCCTTGAAATTTTTTACCCTATTACAGAAAACCGAAGGTGGATTTTATCAAATGGTTTTATTTTTTCATGCCGTTGATGGAATTCTGGAATATTACTTTTAGGATTTGCCCATGTTAGGAAATATTCTTTTTATATTTCTCAAACAATTTTCAATCAACCCGTACAAAACGTCATGAAAAAAGACATTTCTGATATTTCCAGAAGGAAATTTCTTCAAAAAGCGGCTTTAGCAGGAATAACAGCACCCTTAATTTTTTCCCATCAGGCAGTAGCCTCAAAATTACCCGGCAAAGTCCGCCATGTTGCAGTGGGCGTGGGAGGTATGGGCTGGCATGATTTAAACCGGTTTATGTCCCACCCAGAGGCTGAAATAGTGGCTATTTGTGACGTGGATGCCAATCATCTGAAGCGGGCGTCCGAGGCATTACCCAATGCAAAAACATATACAGATTGGCGGGAGCTGTTGAAGAATGAATCCGGTAATTTTGATTCCATAAACGTTAGTGTACCTGATCATAACCATTTTGCCATTGCGTTCGAGTCTATCAAAATGGGTAAGCATGTCTACTGTCAAAAGCCGATGTGTCATGATGTGGCTGAGGTGAGAGCCTTGACCATAGCAGCAAACAATGCAGGTATAGTCAGCCAATTGGGTACGCAGCATGCCTCCGGATTAGGAGACCGTACTGCCGTTCAGTGGATAAAAGAAG
>DATHWC010000383.1:0-6117 GCA_035460985.1 Lunatimonas sp. | reverse complement strand
AAGTCGCTTGGTATTTGGTCCGAAGACCTTAAGCTATTTGGAAAATGATATGGCAACCTACATCTCCCAGAAAGGGGTTTTACCCGTATTAATTCCTGATTTGGTAGATGACCTATTGTTGGATATCTTGGATGAAATGGATGGGTTTGTATTTCAAGGAGGTACGGACTTGGCACCATTCTCTTACGGTGAAGAACCCATAATACCGGGAAAATGGTTGGGAGACCCTGTAAGGGATGCCTATGAAATGAAAATAATGGATTTTGCCTTTAAAAATGAGAAGCCGATATTTGCTATATGTCGGGGATTTCAGCTGTTGAATGTCTACTTGGGAGGAACGTTGTATCAGGATATTGCCACCCAACGGCCCGACGCCATTACCCATAGAGATGCGCAGGCTTATGACGGACTGAGGCATGAATTGAAATTGGTGCCCGGTGAACTCCTACACAAAATCTATGGAGATCAAAAGGCAGTAGTAAACACAGTCCACCACCAAGGAATTAAAACTTTGGGAAATAACCTCACAGTGCTGGCTTCCAGCAAAGCGGATGGTATTATAGAGGCAGTAGAATATTCGAAGGATCCCTCTGGCAAGGTTTTGGGCGTACAATGGCACCCTGAATTTTCTTTTAAAAGCACCGATGAAGTTTTGGATTCGCAATTGCTTTATCAAGCTTTTCTTACACACCTAACAAACTAGTCTAATGAAAATATTTAATCCGGCTACTAATGCATTGATCCAGGAAATTGAAACAGACACCAAAGAATCTGTTGCGATGAAAGTTGAATCCTTAAAAGAAGGTCAAAAAGCATGGCAGTCAGTTCCTCTGGCTGAGAGGTTAGGGATAATTTTGAAATTTGGGGAACTGGTTCAGAAAAACAATGATGACCTGGCTCATATACTTACGCTGGAAACGGGAAAACCGATACAGCAATCAATAAATGAAATTCGAGGAGCCAACAACCGTTTAGTTCATCTTGAAAAGCATGCGATTAAGTGGTTAACTCCGGAGGTAATGACGGAGGGGCCTACACGTGAAGTTGTTGAATACGAACCCTTGGGTGTGATTGCCAATATTTCTGCATGGAATTTCCCCTACAACGTAGGCTACAATGTATTCCTGTATGCACTTGTTGCGGGTAACGCTGTTTGCTACAAACCTTCTGAATTTTCCACCCTGACTGGGTTAAAATTCCAAGAACTTCTTTGGAAAGCGGGAGTACCCTCGGATGTGTTCGCTGCTTTCATCGGTACCGGGGAAGTTGGCCAATATCTATTGGAATCAGATCTGGATGGATATTTCTTTACCGGATCTTATGAAACTGGTAGATACATCGCCACACAAGTCGCCCACAAATTGGTGCCTGTACAGTTGGAATTGGGGGGTAAGGATCCCTTATATGTCATGGATGATGTCCCCGATGTGAAGCAGGCTGCAATTAATGCGGCAGAGGGGGCTTTTTATAACAATGGACAAAGTTGCTGTGCGGTTGAGCGCATTTATGTGCAGGAGGGGATTTATGATAAATTCATAGAAGCCTTCATTGAGGAAGTTAAGGGGTATACGATGGGTGATCCGCTTAGCAAAGATACATTTATCGGTCCTGTGACCCGACCACAACAGGTTGACTTGATCCTAAGCCAAGTAGAAGATGCCCTTTTCCATGGTGCGGAGTTACGGGCCGGAGGGTTCCGACCGGAAGGAGAAGGGAATTATATAGTTCCTACCGTGCTAACTGGTGTAAATCATGACATGAAGGTAATGAAGGAAGAATCATTTGGACCAATTATAGGGATACAACGGGTAAAAAATGACCAAGAGGCATTTGAATTAATGAACGATACGGAGTATGGGCTAACGGCAGCAATTTTTTCCCAAGATCAAGACCGGGCGAAAGCAATTTTAGATAAATTATCCGTAGGAACTGCCTACTGGAATTGCTGTGACCGGGTTAGCCCTGAGGTACCTTGGACAGGACGGAAAAATTCAGGATTAGGCGCAACACTCAGCTATCAGGGAATACGGGCCTTTGTTCAACCGAAAGCATATCACCTTAGGACTTAGTTTTACCTTTTTGTTATCCAATGCCTGCAAACCTTTACTATTTCATAAAGGGGTGCGGGCATTTTTCATTAAACTAATTCTGATATTTGACAATAAATAAAAGAATAGTTAAATTTATTGCAAACAATCATAATATTTATTTTTGATTCTATTTCTCAAGAATCAAAAATCGTTAACTTTAAAGTGCTGTATTATTACGATTGGTATTTGTAGGTTCTGAGATTGGTAGTCATTCGTTCCATGATGATTTTTTGTGATTATAGAATTTTTTTTCAAATCATGGATAAATTAGTCACTGCCTTCCTGCGGGATTCCACGACTTGATGCCATTCGAGAAATCCTGCGCCCCCATTTCAACCTATTATAACCTGCCAAATTAATTAAATTAATTATTCATTTCATTTAACCCTACGTGATGAAAAAAATCTTACGCACGTTATCCGGTGAACATCTATTGCGGATGGCACTATGGAGTTTCTGCCTTGTTGCAATGTCAACGTCCTTCACTTTCGCACAAAACCGCACAATAAGCGGAAAAATTAGCGAGAGTTCCACAGGTGACCCTGTTTTGGGTGCGTCTGTTCTGTTAAAGGGTACCACGAGAGGTACAGTCACAAATCTAGATGGCGAATATCAATTGGAGGTACCGGGTCCCGAAGCGGTCTTGGTAGTTTCTTACATTGGTTTTACTACCCAAGAGTTAACGGTGGGCAATCGTACTGAAATCAACATTTCCCTTGTTTATTCTGCCGAAGATCTAAGTGAGGTGGTAGTTACCGCCTTGGGGGTGGAACGTGAGACAAAAGCTTTGGGCTATTCTGTTCAGGCGGTAGATGGAGACCGCTTTACGGAAGCGAGGGAAACAAATGTCGTTAACTCCCTAAGCGGCAGGGTAGCTGGAGTGCAAATCACCAATTCTTCCAGCGGCATTGGGGGATCTTCCAGGGTAACAATCCGCGGAGAATCGTCGCTTAATATCAATGCCAACCAGCCGCTCTTCGTTGTTGATGGCGTACCTATTAGTAATAATATTGTGGGTTCATCCGGATCCGGAAACTTGGAAGTAGATTACGGGAACGCCGCCGGAGAAATAAATCCGGACGATATTGCCTCAGTTTCTGTGTTGAAGGGACCAGCTGCAGCAGCCTTGTATGGTTCGAGGGCAGCCAATGGTGCGATTTTAATTACCACGAAAACAGGCAAGTCAAAGCGGGGTCTAGGCGTTACTATCAACTCCAACACTACCTTTGACACACCTCTGAGGATGCCGCAATGGCAGGATAAATATGGTCAGGGAAACAACGGATTGTTTTCCTTTGTCAACGGGGCAGGTGCCGGGTTGGCTGATGGGGTGGATGAAAGTTGGGGTCCCGCAATGGACGCTGGCTTGTCCATCGCCCAGTTCGACTCCCCTAGAAGTGTGGCCGGATTTAGAGGCGGTGATTTGAATGCGCCTGCTGGCAGCACCATCACACCCACTCCTTGGGTAGCCCAACCCAACAACATCAATGACTTTTTTCAGACAGGTGTGACTCTTTCGAATAACGTCTCTCTGGCAGCGGGGAATGAAACTTCCAATTTCCGTTTTTCTTGGACAAATCTTGATCAAACCGGCACAGTAACCAATACGGATTTAAAACGAAATACTATTGCCCTTAACGGCATGACCCAGGTTACAGATAGGTTAACCGTGAGTACAGCAATAAACTACCAAAACAGTGTCAGCGGAAACCGACCAAGCATCAGCTATGGCACGGAAAGCTTGATGTATCTGTGGATTTGGTATGGCCGCCAGATAAATACAAGAAATCTCCGGGATTATTGGATGCCCGGTATGGAAGGCCGTCAGCAGTTTAACTATAATTACAACTACCACGACAATCCGTATTTCACGGTATTCGAAAACACCAACGGTCAAAGCAAAGATAGGGTGTTTGGTAATTTGATGGCAAATTACAAATTTACCGACAAGCTGAACCTGATGGTGAGAACCGGAATGGATCTGTATAATGAATTAAGGGATAGAAAGCGGGCTTTCAGTACCCAACGGTTTCCTAGGGGCAGCTATAGAGAGGACGCTGTATACTTTAGCGAGCGGAATACTGACTTCCTTTTGAGCTATTCTGAAACGGAAAATGAGAATTGGTCTTATACTGTGTCTTTGGGAGGAAACCAGATGGTGCAGGTAAACCGGTATAACCAAACCGTAGCTCCCCAATTGCTGATTCCAGGTATCTATAATTTCACCAACACTGCCGTTAACCTACAGGTCAATCAGTTCACTTCAGAAAAGCGGATAAACTCCCTTTATGGTTTCGGCCAAATAGGATATAAAAATGTACTGTTTATGGATATTACCGGCAGAAATGACTGGTCCAGCACCTTGCCATTAAATAGCAACAGCTATTTTTACCCATCTGTTGCCCTAAGTGGTGTCCTTTCGGATATGTTTGAGACACCTGATTTTCTGTCTTTCCTAAAAGTTAGGGCGGCTTTTGCGGAAGTAGGAAATGACACGGATCCATACAGTCTGACCAACGTATTCAATCCCGAAGTAGCATGGGGTTCTATTCAGGTAAAATCTGAATCTAATAGGCTGACCAATGCCACATTGATGCCGGAAAGAACCTCTTCCTATGAATTTGGTACAGATATCCGGTTGTTCAAAGGTAGAGTAGGGTTGGATTTCACGTATTATGACAACAGAACCCGCAATCAAATCATCCCTATTGAATTGGACATTGCCACCGGTTATGCGAGCCGAATAATCAATGCGGGGGAGATTCAAAACAACGGAATTGAACTCGTCCTTTCCGGTTCCCCAATGCAAAAAGCCAGCGGATTGAATTGGAATGTGATGGCCAACTTTACCAGAAACAGGAGCCGGGTGTTGGAATTGACGGATGAGTTGGATAGCTATTCCATGGTGGGGAGAAATGGAGCGACAATTCAAGCACGTGTGGGCGAGCGAATGGGTAATTTATATGGTAGGGGTTTTGACCGTGTTGAGGATCCAAACAGTCCTTATTTTGGACAAATTGTCCACAATACCAGCGGTACTCCACTAACGGCACCAGAATTAAGATTGCAGGGAAATTACAATCCGGACTGGATGCTCGGAATCCAAAACAACTTCAGCTACAACCGATTTACCTTTGGGTTTTTATTTGATATCCGGTATGGAGGGGTTGTAGTTTCCAGAACCAAGACCATCGGATCAACTTCCGGGCAACTTGAAGAGACGCTGTTGGGAAGGGAAAATGGATACGACTTAAGCATCGAAGGAAACGGAATAATAAGTCCGGGCGTGATACGAACTGCGGACGGATCATACATCCCAAATGACAGAAAGATCAGTTCCCGGGACTGGCACAACAGGTACTATGAGCGAAGCAATGTGGAAGCAGCTCTGTATGATGCATCTTTTGTAAAATTGAGAGAGGTTACCTTGGGTTATACGATTCCAGGTGCAGCTTTATCGAAAACACCTTTCCAAGAAGCAAGAATATCCTTGGTAGCTAGAAATTTGGCACTTTGGACGGAGAACCCGCATTTTGATCCGGAGACCATGTCCATGTCAGGCGGAACGCTTATTCCCGGCGTGGAGGATATGGCCTTTCCATCCACAAGAAGTATGGGCTTCAATTTGAATATCAAGTTTTAATCAAAGAATTGTAGAACTCATGAAATCGAGCATGACGAAAACGTCACACAGTGGGATGATTATCGTTGCGAGATTCCATCTGACCGTTAAAAATCAAATTATAAACAGATGAAAACTATCAATCATATACTACTCACAGGTCTAATGCTGTTGAACGCCCTTGTTTTCATTAGCTGTGACGAGGGCTTTGAAGAGGTTAACCGAAATCCAAACAGTCCAGAGACAGTTTCTGCCGCCTTATTGTTGCCCCATATAATCCGAAATGCCTCCAATGAAATAGTTGGAAAATCCTGGGGAATTGGAAATGTGGTTATTCAGCATTCCGCAAAAATCCAGTTCACCAACGAGGACCGTTACAACTGGGGCCCCCAGGGTAATCCGTAC
>DATHWC010000382.1:0-4715 GCA_035460985.1 Lunatimonas sp. | reverse complement strand
ATTCATAAACGGTGAGAAGCCCCGGTCATCATATCCAAATCGATCACCTATATGAGACACGTTGTTCTGGATATTCAACGGGTTACCCGTTTGACCAATTCCCATTTTGTACCCATTATAGAAGCCATTTAGATTTTTGTCCGCATACACGGGGAGGCGTGGATCCTCCATCTCGAGCAGTGGGGCGATCAAATCATGGTTAGTCCGGTACTGATCCACCTTATTGGTAGGTGCTCCAAGGCGGGCACGCCAAGGCTCAATATTATTTGTCGCTATGCCAGGCCATCTCAAGTAAGCATTGTCCGCATTGCTCTCAATAATCGGATAGGTAGAAGGATTTTCAAGGATTTGGCTGATTACCTGGGCAGCGGCTTGAGGTTCCACCAAGGACATCCGCATGGCCACCCGCAGCTTGAGGGAGTTGGCGAATTTTTTCCATTTTGCAATATCTCCGCTATACAGGAAGTCTCCTACACCAATCGTTCCCCCTGTGGGATTCAGCATGGAATTTGCTTCCTCCAATTCAGCTAGAATCTTTGTGTACACTTCTTTGTGTGTATCAAAGATAGGATTTAAAATATCCTGCTCTTCAAGCAAAAAGGCCTGCGAATATGGGATGTCTCCCCACATATCAGAAACCTGCTGCCCGGTAAATGCTTTCATGATTAAAGATACCGCCGCAAGATTGGTATTTCCCTCCCGAATAGCGTTTTTCCGTGCATCCTCAAAATAGGCCATTCCCCGGTACAGGTTATCCCACTGACCGTTGTTGATGTCTACCCTGAATTCGTAATCCCCCGCGCCGATGGCAGCTAACTGCCCCGACCAAGTACCCGTATAATAGATGCCGATTCTTTCGCCGAAAAGCTGACCGGCTACGACGGTCATGCCCGATCCAAAGATATTTGAAGCAGGCACAACGGAAGGCTGGTTGGGATCTACATTCAACTCAGTCCAGGTATCCATACAGGAACTTGCGAGAAAGATGGAGCTAATCGCAATTAACCGGAATATATTATTTTTAATGTTCTTTTTCATAGTAAAACCAATTAAGGTATTGAAATATTTTGATATGCTCTGTCCTTTTAGATTAGCACAACTTACATGCATTTAGAAAGTTAGCCTGAAGTTAAAGCCATAAGACCTTGTACTCGGAGCCATAAAGTTTTCGAATCCGGTGCCTCGCTCCCCTCCACCCATTTGGGCGGCAGCTTCTGGATCAAGTCCAAGTTCTTTGGCTTTTGCACTTCTATGCAGGATGGCTAAGTTCCTTCCAAATACAGAAACAGCTATATTTTGAAATTTCCAAGCACTAAAGGAGTATCCAAAGGTCAATTCCCGTAACTTTAAGTAAGAACCGTCAATGATGGAGTATTCATGGTTATTCCACACCCAGGCACCATTATAGTAATCCTGTGCGGAAATACGCATATCGTTGGGGCTACCGTCACCTTTGACACCTTCCACGATAATGCCCTCTTCCCTGACATTATTCTGTACGGTATTTGTAAATGCCCCGGTGGGATAGGAGTGCCAATACGTACCGCTGAAGAAGTCACCCCCCACGCGTCCATCTAACAATACACCTACGTTGAACTTTTTGTAGCTAAAACTATTCTGTAGACCGCCTATCCAATTCGGAGTTACATTTCCCAAGATCCTTTGTTGGTTTGTTGTCATGGGCGTTCCATTTGCCGCAATCATGATGTTTCCATTGTCATCGCGTACGTAGGGTAGGCCGCTGATATCACCCCAAGGTTGGCCTGGAGTACCTACTAGTCGTGCTCCTCCAAAACCCGGGCTGATGGTGATATTTTCCAATCCTCCATGAAGGGCGACTACGGTGCTTCTATTTCTTGCCCAATTCAGGGTGGTATTCCAGCTGAAATCACCTTTTCGCAGGATAAGTCCCCTCATTATAAGCTCTATTCCAGTATTTTCAATTTCAGCCGCATTGATTAATTGTGAAGCAAATCCTGTGGATCTAGCCGTCGGGACAGAAAGTATCATATCCTCAGTCACCTGTCGGTAATAGGTTGCATCTATGGACAACCTGTCTCCGAAAAACCTGAAGTCAGCCCCAAATTCCAATGAAGTGGTCATTTCAGGCCTTAGATTGGCTGGAGCCTTTACTGCGGGAGAATTAAATAAGGCGATATTGTTAAAATAAGAGGTGCTATACGTTCCCATCAGTTGATAGGGTTCCGTGTCAGCACCCACTTGTGCCAAACTGGCCCGTAGCTGCAAATGGTTGAAATTTTTGGTCTTGATATCCAAGGCATCCGTCAAGGTCAGGGAGACATTTCCCGAAGGATAAAAATAGGAACGGTTGGCCGCAGGCAGGGTGGAGCTCCAATCATTTCTCGCTGTGGCACCTACAAACAAATATCCTTTATATCCAAAGGTGGCGGAGGAATAAAGGCTATAGTTTTCCTTGTGATAGTCCGTCATTCCCGTTCCGGGAGTTCCTTTTACGTTGGCAATATTAAACAGATCGGGTACATTCAAGTCTGGAGCACTTAGAAACATGCTGTTGAATTTGTTTAAGCGGAAGTTTCCGCCGAACAATCCAATAAGAGAAATATCATTATCAAACTCCTTGTTCACATCCAGACGCAAATCAGTATTAAATTCCTGTCTGTTTTGGTCCCATTGAGAGAATTGTCCACCCCTATTATTGTTGATATTGACTCTCATGCGGGACATCGTAATTGATTTCCGCTCCTCATTATAATAATCAAGTCCTACGATGGAGTTGGCTGTCAGCCAGTCATTTATTTGGTAAGCGACGTTGACATTTCCAAAAAACCTCTCCCTATTTAACGCATTTGTCTGCTCTAGTTCATAATAAAAATTGTTCTGATTTTGGTTGTATCCGCTGCCTTGTTCATTGCCATGTTCGTCATAGACCTTTCTGACCTCATTCAATGGGATATGCCGAAATGCACCCCAGGCCAACTTTGTCATAGACCCGTAGGATACAACCGGAAGGTTGTCGCTGAACCGGTGGATATAGTTAAAATTTGTACCTACTGTCAGTTTCTCATGGGGATTTAGAGTCAAATTGGCGTTGAAGGTATTTACCGTCTGATCGGTATTGAAGAAAATGCCGTTTAGTTTTCTGTTTGAAAAGGCTACCCGTCCAAAAGCTTCTTTGCCCCTCGCTGTGACGGCAATTTGGTTTACCTGATTGGTTCCGGTTTGGAAGAAGTTGTCCTGGATATTATTGGGATTGGATTCCAACAGCGTGTTTGGTCCCTTTATCCACTGGTCTACCATCACTCCCGCGTTATAGCGAGGGCCCCATGAAGTGGCGTTTTCATTGATACCGCCGCCAATTCCGTTGACATAATTGTAGCTGAACTGCTTGGCATAATCGCTATATGAAAGATTTGATCCCGGATTATTCCGCAGATAAGTCTGGTAGTCATATTCTCCACCCCGCTGTCCAATGCCGTACTCGTTTTGGAAATTCATAAAGAAACTGGGTACATCAAATACCATGGATGAATTAAATTCAACCCCCAATCCCTGACGGGCTTTATTCCCTTTTTTTGTCTCGATCAAGATGACACCGTTTGCAGCCCGGTTACCGTATAAGGCTGCGGCATTGGCGCCTTTCAGAACAGTCAGCGAAGCGATATTTTCCGGGTCAATATCCGCAGCGGCATTGCCATAGTCCAATCCCCCGTTTCCGTCTAGGTTGCTGCTTGTATTGTCAACGGGCACTCCATCTACTACAAAAAGTGGCTGGTTACCCGCAAATGACGCATTGCCCCGAATGATAATCCTTGAAGAAGAACCTATCTGCGACCCACTTTGACTAACCTGTACCCCGGCGATCTTTCCGCTTAGCGTGTTAATTAGGTTATTGTCCATAGTCGTAATTAGGTCCTCGGATGTCAGGGATTGAACCGTGTACCCTAGTTCCTTTCTCTCCCTTTGTACACCCAGGGCGGTTACGACTACCTCATCGAGGCCTCGGGCGTCTTCTTGCATTATAATACGAAGAGAAGTTTGGGAACTGACGTCAATCACTTGAGTCTCAAAACCGATAAACGAAAAGGAAATTCTATCCGAACCTACAGGAACCATTAATTCGAACCGTCCATCAATATCGGTGACAGTACCTGTGGTTGTCCCGACCACCAAGACACTTACACCGGGTAACAATACACTTGATTGATCCTCAACGGTTCCGGAAACTCTAGTTTGGGTAAATCCATCGGAGATAGGTATTCCCGCCAAAAAGACCAGCACCAAAATGGGCACTATCCTTTTTCTTATTAGATAGGTAAATATTTGTTTCATACATTGATTTGGTTAAGTAAATGAATATGATAAAGTTAAGTTTTGCACTTCACTAAAGTATCCATCATTTTAGCCAAAAAATATGGTATGTTATCCCTACACATCATTTTAGGCACAGGTAGAAAATAACTGTTGGGGATGTATTTAAAAGGTGACTTTCAAGTCTTTCGGTTTTCTGATAAAAGTTGCCTTTCTTTATCTAATGAATCGAGAAACGAACCCTTTTTAAATAAATAAGAATGATCAATTACAAATCCATAGCAGCACATTGCCAGACTAACAGCAAAGTATCCGAAAAAGTAATCGACGAATGGCTGGTTCCTTATGCCGCAGAGAAGGATAAGTTGGACAAGCTTTTTGCAAAACGCATTAAACGCTATTCCGGCGCAGCCAACCAACTGGCG
>DATHWC010000381.1:0-3175 GCA_035460985.1 Lunatimonas sp. | reverse complement strand
GGTATCATTTCTTTTTGATACCCATTTTAGGATATATCACTGCTTACATCTTAACAATGGTATTGAAAAAACATGTTCAGATATTTAGTTTCATCGGACTATTTCTTTGTCTGATTGTAAATATCATTATGCAAGTAAGTGTGGTAAATGTCTAAGTATGAGTCTCTAGTTCTAAAGTTTGTCGTATCAAAGATTTTTTTAATTTGTGTTCTATGAAATGGAAACATACCATGATCGACTTACGATTAGCATACTAGATTTTACTGCAATCCCGAGGCGTGGATATGTATTGTTTACTTCTAATCCCGCTAATTGAGGCTACACTTGCAAAAAAATAGCCAGAACATTTATATCCTGGCAATTAAAAATCATTGAGACGTAATAATACCATCACGGCATATCAACAAAGGTATGAATAAATTCTGCCTTTGAAAATTCGAAATCTACACCCCAACTTGCAGCCCTGTTAAGTTTATCGATTCTATTGTATTGACAAACAGGGTATTAGGATTTTTTTATGTAGAGAGTGGGGGATTCGAACCCCCGGTACGCTTTAACACGTACGACAGTTTAGCAAACTGCTGGTTTAAGCCACTCACCCAACTCTCTATTTCTGCTGCAAATATAAATCAATAATCTTCATTTTAACAAAACCCTAAGGGAATAAATCGCCGAATTCACAGCCAAAATTCATTCCCCGGGTTTAAGGTTCTGTACATCAGACGGAATGGAGGTACGGTTTTAATTGCAAAATTTGCACGTTCCTTAGCCCACCTCTATTTTTTTATAAAAATCCCGAACATAAGCCAGCAACTGATTTTGTGTCATCTTGTCGCAGGTGTGTACAGCAAACCATTTGCCGTCAAAAGACTTGCTTTGTTGGAGTTTATTTCGCAACTGTTCCTTCGCTTTACCGGGTCCAAATAATAGCAGTTCCTTGTAGGGATGAAGCTTCTGTTCCAATGTTTTCATGTATTCATTGATTTCGTTTTGAGCGATATTGTGCTTTTTATGCTCGTTGTTTGACGCGTGCTCCGTATTGGAGGTGAATTTAGTGCTGTCATTGCCTTCCCCCTCTTCCCGTTTCATTCGCTCCACGGGCGATAGGATGGTTTCCAGTACCTCCGCATTTCCCTTGGCGTAGCCGATTACCACAGCATGTCCATAATCTAGCCATACACCTATTTGACTGTACTTTTCCATAGTTTGAGTCTTTTGTTGGTTTTGAATTGTTCTCGAATTCTAAGATAGGGAACTTTGCCCAATAATGTAAATTCCCTTTTTATTTATCTTCGGATTGGGTTCCTTTGTGAACTAACGATCCGATTCATGAAATCGAGTAAGACGAAAGCGTCACAAACTGGGATGATTATCATAACGAGATTCCATATGACCGCTAAAAGACAATTATAATCATATGAAAATTATTGCCATCGGCAGAAACTATGCCGCCCATATAGAGGAACTACAGAACGAACGCCCCTCCGCCCCTGTCGTGTTTATGAAGCCGGACACGGCACTGCTCAAAAATGGGGCACCATTTTACCACCCTGAGTTTTCACAGGATATCCACCATGAAGTGGAACTTGTCCTGAAAATAAGCAAAGAAGGGAAATATGTCAAAAAGGAATTTGCCCACAAATATTTTGACGAAATTGGATTGGGCATTGACTTTACGGCAAGAGACCTTCAGCAGAAATGCAAGGAGAAAGGGCTACCTTGGGAAATCGCAAAGGCCTTTAATGGTTCGGCGCCGATAGGAGACTTTATACCTGTGAGCGGATTTGCTGATTTAAACAATATCAACTTCCACCTGGATATCAACGGGGAAACCCGACAAAAAGGCAATACCTCCCTCCTCCTCTTCGACTTTGGGGTGATTTTAGAATATGTTTCCCAGTTCTTTACCCTAAAGGTAGGCGACCTAATTTACACAGGCACCCCGGCGGGAGTGGGAAAAGTAACAATTGGCGATCACTTGGAAGGATTTATCGAGGGAAAGAAAATGCTGGATGTTGAAGTTAAGTAAGATTTTATTTACCAATTGTATCCTGCTTGGTTTCTTATTTAGCAGTGCTTTTGCCCAAGTTCAACCAGGCTATTTCCTGTTTCCAATCAAGCCCGGAGAAAGGAACTTTCTGGCGGGAACCATGGGTGAGATACGACCAAACCATTTTCATTCCGGGATAGACATCAAGACAGAAGGGCGTCAGGGCTTGCCGGTATATGCGGCAGCTGATGGATATGTCATGCGGATGAAGATTTCCTCTTTTGGGTATGGAAATGTACTATACCTAAAACATCCCAGTGGCAACATCACAGTCTACGGGCATTTGAGAGAATTGGAGTCGGACATTGCGGATTTTATCCGTGAAAAAATGTACGCTGCCAAAAAAAACGAACTCGAATACTATCCCGAGCCAGAGGAACTCCCGGTAAAAAAGGGAGACATTATTGCCTTTTCTGGCAATACGGGTTCTTCCATGGGACCTCATCTGCATTTTGAGATCCGTGATTCCCTTGACCGGGCACTAGACCCCCTCCATTTTGGGTTTGGGGAAATCATTGATCAGACACCCCCATTTGTGCAGCGGGTGGCACTTACTCCACTGGATATGGACAGCCGGGTAGACGGAATCTACCAGCGAAAGGAATTTCCTGTATCCTATATTGGCGATGCCTATCAGGTGACCAACTCCATACAGGTATCCGGCAAGGTAGGAATAGAAGTGCTCGCCTATGACCAGCTCGACGACATGTACAACAGAAACGGATTTCCTACCTATCAGGTATTTGAAGGGGAAACACAAATTTTCCAGAGCACTGTCAATCCAATAGACTTTAGTTTGGGTCGCTTTATCCTTTCGCATACCCACCGCAACAGATATACTCGGCTTTATAAAAAAGAAAACAACTTATTCAGTTTTTACACCCCTGACACAACCTGGGCCGGTGGCATCCGCGTTACTCCAAAGGAACAAAAAGAAGTAACAGTCATCCTTAAGGACACCTACCTGAATAGGCGCAAGTTGTTGCTAAACCTCCTAGGAGAGGATGCGGGCGACTTGCTATATAGCCAAAACAGCACCTTGGGCAACCAAATGCTAGGCTATCAAGACCACGTATTGATCATCAATGAGGCAATTACCGATGCTGGGGATTTTGCGACCTTTTA
>DATHWC010000380.1:0-5470 GCA_035460985.1 Lunatimonas sp. | reverse complement strand
AAAATTCCGCAAAGTCAACAGATAAATTTTTGTAACCCAATGAAAGTCCAATACGAAACAGCCAAAATAGCAGACAAATTTATATTAAAATTGCAGGGAGACCTAATAGGAGATGAATCTGGCCCCAAACTGGTAGAGTTGGTTTCAGATTCGCTTAATGATGGGGTTAAAGTGTGTATCATCGATCTCAGCAAGGTGCGGTACATCAGCTCCAGTGGAATTGGGGTATTGATTACGATGTTGACCAAAATGAGAAATGCTGGTGGGGAAGTTTTTCTTACCTCTCCATCTGAACATGTCAAAAAATTACTGATCATCACAAAATTAAACAACATATTTACGGTGTACGATAGCCTGGACGACGCCTTAAGCAAACTCCCTTAGCTGTAACTCAGGCTAAATTCTTATAAAATTCACTTGCAGTTGGCAATTTTTGCCGTAATTGCGAATCTTTTAAAAAGCACGGTAGAAATTAAATACATAGCGTATAATGAAAATGGATGTTCTTCTAGGCCTACAATGGGGCGATGAGGGTAAAGGTAAGGTTGTAGATTTCCTGGCTCCCAAGTATGATATAGTTGCAAGGTTTCAAGGAGGTCCTAATGCGGGACATACCTTGGAATTTGACGGAATCAAACACGTGCTTCATCAGATTCCAAGTGGGATTTTCCGGGAAAAATTAAAAAACATCATTGGAAACGGTGTTGTGCTAGACCCGGTAGTGCTTAAAAAGGAAATTGAAGGGTTGAAGAAATTCAACATTAAAATAAGCGAAAATTTGTTTGTCTCTAAGAAGGCTACTATCATCCTACCAACTCACAAATTGCTTGACGCAGCGTACGAGAAGTCAAAAGGTGACAAAAAGATTGGATCTACATTAAAAGGTATCGGACCAACATATCAGGATAAAATCGGTAGAGTGGCCATTCGTGTGGGTGACATTCTCTCCCCGGATTTCAAAGAAAAATACCAAGCACTGGTGGAGAGACATTTATCTATCCTGAATTACTATTCCCATGACGTCGGGGAGCTTCCCGAGTTGGAAAAAGCTTTTTTTAATGCGGTTGAATTTTTCAAACAACTCAATCTTGTGGAGACAGAGTATGAAGTCAACGAGGCATTGGATTCAGGCAAAAAGGTCCTGGCTGAGGGAGCTCAAGGATCCCTGCTCGATATTGATTTTGGAAGTTATCCCTTTGTAACAAGTAGCAATACGATGACCTCCGGTGCCTGTAGTGGGTTAGGTGTCGCGCCAATGCGTATCGGGGATGTATTTGGCATATTCAAAGCCTATTGCACAAGGGTCGGAAGCGGACCGTTTCCAACCGAACTTTTTGACTCTACGGGAGAAGAAATGAGAAGAGAGGGAAATGAGTTCGGTTCTACGACCGGAAGGCCAAGAAGATGTGGTTGGATTGATCTTCCCGCATTAAAATATTCCATCATGATTAATGGAGTCACCCAGCTTTTTATGATGAAGGCTGATGTATTGAATATCTTTAAAGAAATTAAAATATGTACCCACTATCTCTTGGAGGACGGGTCAAAGGTCGACAAACTTTCATTTGATTTGGGAGAAAAGCAAGTGACACCGGTCTACATTTCGATGAAGGGATGGAATCAATCTTTGAGTCATGTGACTTCTTATAATGAATTTCCAGAAGAACTCCGACAATATACAGAATACTTGGAGCGAGAGCTTCGTGTACCTATTAGCATGGTTTCAGTGGGTCCAGACAGAAAACAGACCATATTGAAATAGACCGTTTGTAATATATTAAAAGGCGTCCCTTAACAATAAGTGGATGCCTTTTTTGTTTTAGACCAGATTTGGTTAATTTGTTGGCTAATTGGAACTTCCAATTCCTATTGGATATAGCTAACCGAATTTACTTGAGCTTAAAGGGAATTTTTGTAATTGCGCACCTTGTCATTGTGACGGGTGTGTTTTGGAGTGCCTCGGCAAATGCCCAGGTGGGGTTTCCTTATTGCGAGACGTTGCAAGGTGGTAATGTCCAAGCTACGACGATTTTTGGAGGCCAAGCTATCTTAACCAACGGTGTGTTGCGGTTGACCGATAACAGTATTGGAGTAGGAGGACACGTATATATAGACATTCCATTTTCTTCTTCTTTTGGAATAAAGGCATCCTTCGAATATTTCGTCTACGGAGGGACCGACGCGGACGGCCTTACCATTTTTTTGTTTGATGCGGCGGTAAACAATTTTTACCCTGGAGGATTTGGAGGTGCTTTAGGATATGGACCGGGTGAAACCACTCCCGGCCTTTCCGGAGGATATGTGGGCATCGGTTTGGATACCTGGGGAAATTACGGCAACCAAACTGGAGGTTCAGGTGGATTCCCGGGAGGATCCTTTGATCTTCATCCGCACAGCGTAGTAATTAGAGGACCCTCAAATAATGGTTATCGGTTTATTGCCGGAAAAAAAGTGAATGAAGGAGGTGCGCTTGGCTTGGCGGCGAATGACAGATTCCCGCTCAGTTCAGGTGCCCAACGTGTTACAGATCCAAATGCTGTTGGATATAGGAAAGTATTCGTTGACCTGAAGCCTGCCGCTTCTGGAGTTGGCTACGAACTCTCTTTAGACATGCAAGTAACTACCACACCTGGAACGCCACGCATGGTCTCGATATTTGAATCAGTTCCCTATCCCTATGCCTCTCCATCCAATTTAAAAATTGGCTTTGCTGCCGCAACCGGAGGGTACACCAATTTTCATGAGATCCGTAACTTGCAGGTGGAGGTGTCTGATGAAGAAAATCTAATGGAACCTGTAGGCACTGACTTGCAGGAAATGGTTTCCTGTGAAGGTCAGGAAAATGAATTTGAAATTGATGCTTCATCCATTACATTGCCCAATGAAAACTCAAGATTACAGTGCCTGCAGTTCTATGAATCTTTAGAGGATATTGAAGCGGAAGGAGACGACCTATGCTCACAGGGAAAATGCAGACCGGAAAACAGGGTGCTCGAGTTTCCCCAGGGAACCGTTAGAGCGGCAGAGGAAGGCGGGAAATTCACTTTTTTCCCACTTGCGGGTTCAAATGGGGAAGAATTGACTCTATATTACACAGTTACTGACAACTATGGGAAATCTTCCAGCGGGAATGCGGTGACATTCTCCATCAATGCCTCCCCAGAGCCTATACTCTTATTGGCGGATAATCTTCCTTTGGGGGAGTGGAACCTTTGTCCAGGGGAAGAACTACAGCTATCGGCGGTTGGGGGGGAGGACTATGTGTCCTATGAATGGTACATTGATGAAACTCTTCAGGAAGGCGAAGACGGTATGCAGTTTACAGCTACCCAACCTGGGAGTTATCAGGTATGGGGATATAATTCCCAAGGTTGCCCGGCCAAATCGTCACTGCTAGAGATAGAACAACCCCCATTTCCCGAATTAGACCTCATTATGCCAGTCGTCGCCTGTTTTCCCGAACAGCGACTAAATGTAAGGCAATACATCCTTGATATTGATGAAACTCAATATGATTACCGGATTAAAAAGTCAGATGGGGAATTTCTTTTAAATGCGGAAATGGATACCGTGTATACAGATGGAGATTATGAGCTCTCTGTTAAGTTCAAAGACGTGGATTGTTGGTCAGAGCCCTTCGGTTTCAAGATTACTGTTGTGGACGTCCCAGTAGAAGCCTCGTTTGATTATGGAATCAATGGATCTGACAGAAAATCTGATGAGGAAGGTGGGGTGCTTATCGATGATCCCATTTGGTTTACGGATGCATCCACCGGTCGGCCGGTGGCCTGGAATTGGGATTTCGGTGATGGAGAGACCAGTTCGCAAAAAAACCCGATCCATGTATTTGGGGAAAAAGGCGATTTCTTGGTAACACTCACGGCATTCAACGAGGCGGGCTGCGAATCAGTGACCAGCATGAATGTTGGAATTAACCGCTCCTACCGGGTCATGTTTCCTACTGGCTTCACACCCACGAGTGATCAAAACACCCACTTTAGACCAAAAACAAAGGGTATTGTTGAAATGGAACTGTTAGTGTTTAACGGTTGGGGCGAACTGCTCTTCCAATCTGATGATTTAAATACGGTTGGATGGGATGGTAACGTTAATGGTTCTGCGGCTCCTCCGGGCAGTTATGTCTTTCGGGTAAATATGGTGGCGGGTGATGGTGAAACGGTGGTCATGTCTGGGAAGTTCTTAATGGTAAGATGATGAAAAAAGTAGTTGTTCTGCTGACATTGATCTGTAAACTCCAATGTACCCTATGGGCGCAGGATGTTCAGTTTTCCCAATTTTACGCTGCCCCGCTGTATTTAAATCCCGCCTTTGCGGGGAGTACAGAATGGACTCGGGTTGGATTAAACTTCCGAAACCAATGGCCCTCCTTGGATCATTCTTTTGTGTCCATGTCTGCGTATTTGGATCATTTTATAGAGCACAAAAACAGTGGAGTAGGTGTAATCGTAAATGGTACCCGGGAGAGTTTTGCCCAGCTGCAGAATATGGAAGTGGGGGTTATGTATTCATATCGGCTTCGTTTGGGGGAATTTCGCTTTTTACATGTGGGAGCTCAAGGCAGTTTTGTAAACAGGTATGTTAATGTAGAGCAAATCATTTTAAGCACGCAGCTGGACATAGACAGGGGTATTATTAATCATGACGCCAGCACTTGGGTCTCTGATGACAGTCAGCGCAGCCATGCGGATATTAACACCGGTCTATATTATTATGAGGAGCGTTTTTGGCTGGGAGTTGCCGCCCACCATCTGACCAGGCCATATATTTCTTATATGGAAATGGAAATGGACAGGTTGCCTATCAAATATTCGGTACATGGAGGAATAAAAATACCCCTGCAGGATGGAAGGATCAAGGAGTATCTGAATAATATTAATCAGGAGCGAAGTTTGTCTTTTGCCTTCAATTATAAGCGTCAGGGTGTATTTGATCAATTGGATATTGGTGCTGAGTTTTATTTTCAGCCAGTTATCCTTGGGGCATGGTATCGTGGCCTGCCATCAAAAAACGCCATGCCAAACAATGAAGCCATTGTGGCACTGCTTGGTTTTTCTTTGCCCAATGACTTGGACTTGGGATATAGCTATGATTTCACTATTTCTAAGTTGGGTCTAAGAAATGCGGGAGGGGCGCATGAAATATCCTTAAGGTATACTTTTTTGAATTATAAATTAGGTAAAAAAAGGGATAGGGTTATACCGGGATTTAAGTATTGAGAAAGACTGTTAATTTTTGTCCCTGATTTTCAGGTGTTTTTCTGGGGGAGGTTGGTTATTTTTAGCAGTGTTCTTGTGTATTGGTTTTTTTTTCGCACCTTTGCAATCCCAAACGGGGGAAGAGGAATTGAAATACGGAACAAATTGGAGGTATTAGAAAGGTTTAGGCCGGAAAAACTTCAGATTATTTTGTTTTTATTCCTTGTATGTTGAAAATATTTTCCGATCTTTGC